>JASFFM010000030.1:0-19361 GCA_050124295.1 Desulfobacterales bacterium
TCGGCCCGAAACCGATCGGTTGCCCTCTCTCCTGGCGAGGTCAAGATATGATAACTGTCGATTCCGCCGGTCATACGGATGTCGGTCAAAAACGCACCGGCAATGAAGACGCGTTTCTCGTCGATGACCAGCTTCAACTCTACGTCGTGGCAGACGGTATGGGGGGACGCAAAGCCGGGGAAGTCGCCAGCCACCTGGTGGTCGATACCATCCGTAAAACCATGCAGCGGCTCGCTTCCACCAAAAATCCGGACCAGATGGTGGGCGTCGACCGTTCCCTTTCCTCCGAGGCCAACCAGCTGGTGTATGCCATCCGCCGGGCCAACCTGAAAACCTATGAATACGCTCAGAATGATGAGAGCTGCAAAGGCATGGGCTCGACCGTCGCGGCCATTTACTTCAGTGATACGCACATCATTGTCAGCAATGTCGGCGACAGCCCCATTTATCTGGTGCGCGATGGACGTGCGGAGATCATCTCGACCATTCATACCGTCATGGCCGAACAGGAAACCCTGGCGCCGGAAGGCGGCCTCAAGCTTGGCCAGCAGTATCTGCATATGATTACCCGCGCCATGGGTATCGGCGAAACGGTGAATCCCGACACCACGGAAATCGTTTTCCAGGAGGGGGACATCCTGGTTATTTGCTCCGATGGTTTGAGCGACAAGGCTTTTCCGGATGAAATTAGTGAAATTGTTGAACATAACCCGCCCCAGGAAGCCTGTCACAAACTGGTCGCCATGGCCAACGAACGCGGCGGCGACGACAACATCACGGTCATCGTTCTGCAGCTGGGTCCGGTCATGGACATCGCCAAGCCGGTACCCGCCGCAACCGCCCGCGATGCCGGCGCCGCGGAAGAGGACCAGCCCCAAGTGCTGGTGGAATACGACACGGACGATGCCTCCTATTCGACCTTGACACGCGCCCTGCGCCTGGACGGCATCTTTCTGGAGACAACCGAGCCCTTTTCCGAGGGCGAAACCCTGATGATGAACATCACCGATCTCCAATCCCAGCAAACGCTCATGCTCTCCGGCATTATCGTGGGCCGCAAACCCAAGGGCATCGAGATCGTTTTTGATGACCTGGCCCCGTCGCAGCTCGAGACCCTCAAAGGCTTTATCCGCAGCCTTTAGCGGGCGCCGGCCGATGGGTGCTCGAGAGCAGGCGCATTGCGGATGACAGGAATGACATGCGACCCCAGAGCAAGGTCCGGATAACCATCAAAGGCCGCATCATCGGCGGTCCCCGGCCGTTGATCTGCCTGCCTCTGATGGCCGGCGATCGAACGGCCTTGATGGAACAGGCCGCCACCATCGCAAGTCTCAAGCCCGACATGATCGAGTGGCGGGCCGACGCCTTTGACAGGGTGACCGACACGGCATCGGCAGGTCAGGCTTTGAGAACACTCCATGCCCGGTGCCAAGCGCTGCCTTTGATATTCACCTGCCGCGCCGCGGCCGAGGGCGGTCGGCAGGCCCTGGCGCCGGAGACACGTCTCGCGTTGTACCAAATGGCCATCCGTTCCGGGCAGGTAGACTTGATCGATATCGAGTTGTCCAGCGGGGATGCGACGATTCAAACCCTGCGACCCATGTGCCGGTCGGCCGGTGTGAAACTCGTCTTGTCCTATCATAATTTCGATTTAACGCCCGGCAGGGATGTCCTTCGGCGAAAGCTTCAACAGGCCGAAAAAGCCGGCGCGGACATTGCTAAGATTGCGGTTATGGCCCAAGACGGCCACGATGTGTTGACCCTGCTGCAGGCCGCCTGGGAGGCCCGCAGTCGATATTTGACCATCCCCTTGATCGCCATCGCGATGGGCGCCCAAGGCGCCATCACCCGTATTGCCGGCGGCCAATTCGGTTCCGACATCACCTTTGCCCGCGGCCTGAAAAGCTCCGCGCCGGGGCAACCGGGGATTGAAGCCCTGCGCATGGCCTGGTCTTTGCTGCCCTGGCAAAACGAACCCTCAGCGTAAGACCTCGGAGGCTCTGGCGACGAGCGAACCCCGATGTCCCCGCGCTCTGATGGGAACCACCATATGATCATTGATCACCATACCCGACTGGTTGGGCTGCTTGGCCAGCCGCTGGGACACAGCTATTCACCGGCCATGCACAACCGCGCTTTCCAAACCCTGGGATTGAACTACGGCTACCTGCCCATCGAGGTGGCGGACGAGGACTTGGCAGTCGTATCGGCCGGCATCAGCAGGATGAACTTCGCGGGCTACAATGTCACGATCCCCCACAAGATCCGCATCATGGATTACCTCGACGCCATTGATCCTCTGGCTCAGGCGATCGGTGCCGTCAATACCGTCACGCTGCAAGACGGCCGCGCAACCGGTTTCAACACCGACGGCATAGGATTCGTACAAGCCCTCGAAGCCACTGGCGGCTTGTCGATAAAGGGCAGATCGGTCATGATGCTCGGCAGCGGTGGCGCCGCCCGGGCGATCGCCATGACCTTGGCCCAGCAGGGCGCGACCCGCATCGTCATTGCCAACCGCACCGAGGCCAGAGCGCATGCCTTGTGCCGCGATGTCAACGCCCAGGGGCGGGAATGCTGCTGCGCCGTTCCCCTGCAGGCGGCCGCCATGGAAGCCACCCTGCGTGATACCGATATTCTTGTCAACACCACCAGTGTCGGCATGCATCCCCAGGAGGACCGGAGCCCCATCGAGGATCGCCTGCTGCATGGCGGACTTGCGGTCTGCGATATCGTCTACAACCCGCGGCAAACACAGCTTCTGAGGGTGGCCCGCCAAAGGGGATGCCGGATCGTTGAAGGCCTCGGGATGCTGGTTTATCAAGGCGCGGCTGGATTCCAGCTGTGGACGGGGCGGGAAGCCCCCGTCGAGGCCATGTTCGATGCCCTCCGCTAATGTCCGCCCGAAAAAGTGTACTTCCTCTTGACATTCGTTTCTTCCACCGCTATCGTGCGCTCAACCAACAACGGGAATCCAGCATGCAGATCCTTACAGGCAGATCTTACTTTTATTTCGGTTATTATTATTTTGCCGGTCCGCCTGCGGTGTGTTGAGACCCTGAACATAAAACCTTCCAAACCGCCGGCCGACCAAACGCCGCGGTTTTTTTGTTTGCGATGGCCGTGGCGCTTAAAACGCTTCACGGCTTTTTTGGTTCCGACCGGTTGCTAAACCGCTGTTGATTCCGTCCTTGAACACCCAACGGCGCCGAAAGGAAAACAACATGCAAGCCCCACGTACGGAAGACCTTCGGGTAAGGGATTACCTACCACTGATGCCGCCGCTGGAACTGAAGCAAAAACTGCCCCTCTCTCCCAAGGCGGAACAAACCGTCGTTAAGGGGCGGGAAATCATTCAGCGCATCATCAACAAACAAGATCAACGGATTCTGGCCATCGTCGGCCCGTGTTCCATCCACGATGCGAAAGCGGCGCTGGAGTACGCCGAACGTCTCCTCGCATTGCAGGCGAAGGTCGGGGAAACCCTTTACCTGGTGATGCGGGTCTACTTCGAAAAACCGCGCACGACCGTAGGGTGGAAGGGACTGATCAGCGATCCGGAACTGGATGGCAGCTGCGATATGAATGACGGGCTGGTCAAAGCCCGGCGCCTGATTATGAAGATTGCCGAGATGGGCTTGCCCACCGCCACCGAGATGCTCGACCCCATCACGCCGCAGTACCTGGCGGATGCGGTTTGCTGGTCGGCCATCGGCGCCCGCACGACGGAATCCCAAACCCACCGGGAGATGGCCTCGGGTCTTTCCATGCCGGTGGGATTCAAAAATGGCACGGACGGCAACCTGGCCAGCGCCATCAATGCCCTTGTGGCCGCCCAGGCCGCCCAGACCTTCCTGGGCATCGACCAACACGGGCGGACCTGTGTTGTCAAAACGGGCGGCAACCCTTATGGCCATATCGTTTTGCGCGGCGGCAGCCGGCCCAACTACGACCCCATTAGTATCGAGGAAGCGCGCCTGATGCTGATCACCAAGGGGCTCCCTGAAGCCATCATCGTGGATTGCTCCCATTCCAACTCCCACAAAAAATACCAGGGGCAGGCCATTGTCTGGCGCAATGTCGTCGACCAAATCGTCAACGGCAGCGAGTCCGTCATCGGCCTCATGCTGGAGAGCAACCTGCACGAAGGCAATCAGAAATACACCGGTGACCGGGCGGCCCTCCAATACGGGGTATCCATCACCGATGAGTGTATTTCATGGGAGACCACCGCAGAATTGCTGGTCAGCGCGCACGCGAAACTTACACGCACCCGCGATCAGCTCGATCGCGCATCCTGACCTGCACCGCCCATTCTTCGAAGGTGATCTGGGCGTAACCGCGATGCCGCTTAGCGGCACGCCTGGCATTGACCCGGCGAAAGCACCGAGACCATGAGACAGCTCCAAATCCAGGGCGCAACCGGCCAGTCCACCCTTCTGCTGGGGGAATCCCTGCAAAATCTGGCCCGGCACCTCCCGGAGCGCAGACCGGTCATCATCACGGATGAGACCGTCAGCCAGCTCTATGCCGACCAATTCCCTCCCGGCCATGTCATCACGATCGCCAGTGGGGAAAGCGTCAAATCCCTCGATACGGTCAGCCGGATCTATGCCCAGCTCATGGCCATCGAAGCCGATCGTTCATCCTGGATCGTGGGCATTGGGGGTGGCATCGTCTGCGATATCACCGGCTTCGTCGCCTCAACCTACCTGCGGGGGGTCGCTTTTGGGTTTGTTGCCACGACACTCCTGGCCCAGGTGGATGCCAGCGTCGGTGGGAAAAACGGTGTGAATTTCAACGGCTATAAAAACATGGTGGGAACCTTCAACCAGCCCGAATTCGTAATTTGCGATCTTACCCTGCTGCAATCCCTGCCGCTGGAGCAGCTTCAATGCGGGTTTGCCGAAATCGTCAAGCACGCCGCCATCGCCGATGCGGCGATGTTCCACTTTTTGGAAGAAGAGGCGCAAAAAGCGCTGGCGCTGGATCCCGCCGTGATCGAACGCCTTGTACACGATTCCTTGGTCATCAAATCCAGCATCGTCAACCAGGATGAAAAGGAGGCCGGCGAGCGGCGTAAGCTCAATTTCGGTCACACTTTCGGCCACGCCATTGAGAAGGTGACCGGCGTTCCCCACGGACAGGCCGTCAGTGTCGGCATGGTCCTGGCGGCAGGCCTTTCTCACCAACGCGGCCTCATCACAAGGCACGAAAAAGAACGCTTGTGTGCGCTGCTCGCCAAGTTGAATCTTCCAACCCGGATGACGTTCGATCAACGTGCGGCCCTGGAAGCGCTGGGCAAAGACAAGAAGCGGGAGGGTGACAGCGTGCACTTCGTGTTGTTGCAGGGCCTTGGGCGGGCACTCATCGACGGCATACCCCTGAAGGAACTGCGGGCCCGCCTGGCGGATATCACCCTCTAACCCGGATATGTCAGGCGTTTGAGGTCTCACCTCTGCGGCATTCTGGAGCGCCGTTGCACGCATGCGCGCGCACGCGCCTGATATCGCCGCAAGCGGATGCCGCGGGCTTGCCCGCAGGATGAATATTCTAGGCGCTTCGCGCTGAATTGCGCCGCTCAGCAGGTGTTGGCGGACCCATTGGCGGCAACCTTCCGTTAGAACAGGGAACACATTCAACCCAACAAATGGCCATGCATACTTTCATGAAATGCTCGGGTTAGCTTTCCGAAGGACACAAGATGGCGTAAAGTTCCTGCACCACTGCGGCGATGGTCTTACCGGAGGTCACGATGGGTGTAAAACGTGCATAACCGCGGCGGCGTTCCTCAAAAAGGGCACGGATGCGATCTTCGGGGGCTGGCCCTGACAACAGCGGTCGCAGGGCCACCGTATCCCGGGCAACGCGTGCAAGAACCTCTTCGGGCGTGGCCCACAGGCAGAAGACAGGGCCTGTAGGGGATAAGACGGCCGCATTCCGGTCATCGAGCATCAAGCGCCCCCCTGTGGCGATAACCTGCTGTACGGCCGTGGCCAGTTCGCGAGCCAAGGTCGCTTCCATCCCACGAAAAAAGGCTTCTCCACGCTCCCGAAAGATCTCGTGTACCGCCATTGCGCAACGGGCCTCAATCAACGCATCCGTATCCACAAAGGCATATCCCAGGCGCTTGGCCAGGCGTCTGCCGACCGTGGTTTTCCCGGTACCCATAAATCCCGTCAGGATGATATTGCGCTCAGCGAACATGGCTTGTCCTGCCTGTGTTCCTCTATCGTCCCGCCCCATTGTCTCGCCGCCTGCATGGCATCGGCCGCAGAGGTCTCAACGGATACCAAAGCGTGGCCTGGCGATGCGCGTCCGCCTACAGCGGGGGCAGCGGCCCGGGCGGGAGAACCGCTGCCGTTCCTTGAAGATAAAACCGCAGGCCAGGCATTCGGCCGGATAAATCTTCAAGGTCTGGTGCGACGTCGACAGGCTGCGACGGATGTGGGCCAGGTGATCGATGACCTCTTTTTCAGGAATATGCAATGCCTGGGAGATGTCGCGCAGGCCGCAGTCTTCCGCCCGCAGCAGGGCGATCATGTCCTGCCGCAGCGTCCGGTTGTTGCTTCCTGGGGACCTCACCTCGCGTCTCCGGGCGGAAGAACTTCCTCCTTCAGCAGACAGCAGGCAATGCGATAGGCCGGCGCACCGTCGTCCCCGTAGGAGAGGTTGCCCGGCTGGACCAGGCGGTTCATGACGCATCCTTCCGGGATGTCCAGGGCAAAGAGGTCTTTTTCGTTAATCGCCGGCATGGCTTTCAGCACGCCGTCCTCCAGCGTCAGGCTGTGCAGGGGAAAATCCTCGCACAGGGGGCATCGATAGACCCGGCCGTTGGGAAACACAAAATAATTGTCCGCCACCTGCCCGGCACAGGCGAACGTATCCTCCGGTTCCAGAAAGACTTTGGGGTAGGTTACCGTGATCCCCTTTTGGGCGATCTTCTCGGCTGCTGCCGGCACGATGGCCAGCCATTGGTCGCGATCCACCTGTTGCAGTCCTGCGGCTGATTCGTTCTGATCCTGCAATGCCGGATTGCCCCGAATGCCCAGGACCTGGATGAAGAGTCGATCGATGCCGAGATCCTTCAGGACTGGGGCCATCAAGGCCAGCTCATCGATATTGGCGGTGCTGACCGTATAGATCAGGCTGGTGCTGAAACCCCTGGCGACCGCCCTTTGGATACCGGCAAGACAGGCCGCATAGGATCCTTTGCCCCGCAGGGCGTCGTTGGTCGCTGCGGTGGCCCCGTCCAGGCTGAAACTAAAATAGTCCAGCTCATCCGGGGTGATCCGCGCGAGGATATCGTGGAACAGGTAGCCGTTCGTGTCGATGGTGACCGATGCAAAGCCCTGCCGGCGGGCCGTCTTGACCACTGCCGCCAGTTCCGGATGCAGGGTCGGCTCACCGCCCAGCAGGATCAGGTTGGCCGGTTTACCAAGTGCGGCAAACCCCGCCAGCCAGGTTTCGATGGTCGCCAGGGGTAACGTTTCCGTTCCGTGCTGGGCGGGATTGATGTAGCAATGACGGCACTGCAGATTGCAGCGCGTCAGGATGTGGAAGAAGAGATTGACGGCGCGGGGGGAAAACATCACCGTTCGTTTGCGGGTCATGGGGCTAAGCGAGGGCTTTGAGAATTTTATTCGCCTTGATCAATTCCTCGTTGGTCAGGCGCAGGCGAATGGAAAGGAACTCGGCAAAAATGCGATACAGCAGGAGCAGAAAATCGAGCTGTTCGTCGCGATCGCCCTTGCCCACCATGCGGTCTTTGGCGGCCGTGTTGATCGCCAGACAAACCGAGGGCTCCAGGGCGATCACGGTGGCGGAACGGGTCTGGCTGTCGATGATACGCATTTCGCCGAAGACCTCTCCCACCTCTTTCAAAATGCCGATCTCGACACCTTTTTTGGTGACCCGCACGCTGCCCTCCAGCAGGAAATACAGCCAGGGGTCGTCGTCGCCCTCCTGGATGATGGGCTCATCAGCTTCGTACTCACGCATTTTGCTCAGGTGCAGCAGGCGGCTGAGATTGCTGGTCTCGAAATTGCGCAGGGCCGGAATCGACATCAATCGCTGGATGTTGTCCAGATTGTCCTTGAGATAGCGCGATTCCTGCATGGTTCCCCCCGCGGCAATGTGAATAGGTCCTTCACCCTTATAGCATTTCCAGACAGTTTTTGGAAAGCTTGCCGTCAAAATCCACCGGATAACAACCATCGAAGCAGGCTTTGCAAAAGTTATCTTCTGGATTTTTCAGGCCGGTGGCTTTCAGCAGCCCCGGCAGGCTGAGGTAGGCCAGTGAATCCAGCCCCAGGTGCTTACCCAAAGCCTCCACCGACATGCGCGCGGCGATCAGCTCCCCCTTGGTTGAAAAATCGATCCCGTAATGGCAGGGAAAGCGATGCGGCGGGCCGCTGACCCGCAGGTGCACATGGCGCACGCCCAACGCCCGCAGGGATTTCACACGGGTCTTGACCGTAGTGCCCCGAATAATGGAATCCTCGATGATAATGATATCCTTACCGCACAGCAATTCCTTGACCGGGTTGAGTTTGACCCGCACCCCGAAGTCGCGCATGCTCTGGGTCGGTTGAATGAACGTCCGGCCGACATAATGGTTCCGGATCATGCCCATTTCAAAGGGAATTCCGGAGGCCTCGGAATAGCCTAAGGCGGCATAGGTGCCCGAATCGGGAAACGGCATGACCAGATCCGCGTCCACCGGGGATTCTTGGGCCAGTTGACGCCCATGGGCTTTGCGGGTCATGTAGACGTTCTGGCCGTAGATCGTGCTGTCCGGGCGGGCAAAATAGATGAATTCAAAGATGCAGAACGTCCTTTTGCAGCCCTTGGGCTGGGTCTGAATGCTTTTTACGCCGTTTTCGCCGATGATCACGATTTCACCCGGATCCAGCTCCCGCACGAACTCGGCTTCCACCAGGTCCAGCGCGCAGGTTTCGGACGCCAGGACATAGCTGCCGTTGAGGCGCCCCAGGCAAAGGGGCCGGAAGCCGTTGGGGTCCTTGATACCGATCACCTCACCCTCGCTGGTCAGCAGGACAAAGGAGTAGGCGCCACGCAGCCGTTTGACCGTTTCGACCAGCGCCCCCTCGAAGCCGTATTTCAAGTTTTTGACAAACAGGTGTAAAAACACCTCGCTGTCCATGGTGGTCTGAAAGATGGAGCCGGAGCGTTCCAGTTCATCCTTGAGAAGATGGGCATTGACCAGATTACCGTTGTGCGCGAGAGCGTAGGAGCGGTGCTGATGGCGCACGAAAAAAGGCTGCGCATTGCCTAAAATAGAACTGCCGGTGGTGGAATAGCGCACATGCCCCACGGCACTCGTGCCGCTTAATTCTTCCAGGTGGGTCATGTCGAACACGTCGGAGGCGAGTCCCATACCCTTGTGCCCGACGATGGTTTTACCCTGGCAAACGGCGATGCCGGCACTTTCCTGCCCGCGGTGCTGCAGGGCATAGATACCGAAATAGGTCAGTTTGGAAGCATCCGGGTGGCCGTGAATGCCAAAAAGTCCGCAGGCCTCACGGGGTCTTTCGTCAAAGATCATCATCGGTAGCGTTCTCCAGGATGTTCATGCATGTCATGCGGGATTAAAGCCCCGGGGCGCCCCCATGGAGCGACCGGTGATATTCCTGCAGCGACTTCACCTCCAGGCGTTTTTCCTTTAAGGCGCCAACCCCGTGGCAGATCGCCCGGGCCGCGGCGATCGTCGTGGCATAGGGCAGTCGGTATTTCAATGCCGCCCGGCGTATTTCATAGCCGTCGCGCTTGGTCTCGTCGCCGGAACCGGTATTGATCACCAGCTGAATGCCACGGTTCTTGATGGCGTCCACAACGTGCGGCCGCCCGGTGGACACTTTGTAGACGAACCGGGAGGCCAGCCCCTGCCCTTCCAGATAGGCCGCCGTCCCCCGGGTGGCCATCAAATCGAAACCCAGTTCGATGAAGCGGCGGGCAATGTCCACCACGGCCGCCTTGTCGCGATCCTGCACACTGATGAAGACGGTTCCCCGCTGGGGCAGGTACTGCCCGGCCCCCATCTGGGCTTTGCTGAAGGCCGCCCCGAAATCGGAATCAATCCCCATGACTTCACCCGTGGATTTCATCTCCGGACCCAAGAGCGTATCCACGTCCGGGAAGCGATCGAAGGGCAGCACAGCCTCTTTGACCGAGACGTAGTCCGGAATGATCTCCCGGGTAAGACCCAGTTCGGCCAGCGATTTGCCCAGCATGACCTTGGTGGCCAACTTGGCAAGAGGTACACCGGTGGCTTTGCTGACAAAGGGTATCGTCCGTGAAGCCCGCGGGTTGACTTCGAGCACGAACACCTGTTCGTCCTTGATGGCGTACTGGACGTTCATCAACCCCACCACATTCAACTCCCGGGCCATGGCCCGGGTGGCATCGGCAATCTCCCCCAGCACGGACGCCGCAATGGATCGCGGGGGCAGGATGCAGGCGGAATCACCCGAATGAATACCGGCCTCTTCGACGTGCTCCATGATCCCGCCGATGATGGTCCGGCGGCCGTCGCAAATGGCATCCACATCCACTTCCACCGCGTCTTCCAGGAATTGATCGATAAGAATGGGATGCTCGGGAGACGCCTCGATCGCCAAGCGGGTATAATTCTCCAGCGCCTCGCGCGTGTAGACGATCTTCATGGCGCGCCCCCCCAGCACGTAGGAGGGCCGCACGATCACCGGATAGCCAATCGTGGCCGCGACCGCGACGGCCTCCGCCACGCTCGTCGCGGTGCCGTTGTCCGGCTGCACCAGGCCCAGTTTCTGGAGCATGGCCTGGAATTGCTCCCGATTCTCGGCCCGGTCGATACTGTGGGGGTGGGTGCCCAGAATATGGACACCGGCCTCCAACAGGGCCGTGGCCAGATTGAGCGGGGTCTGGCCGCCGAACTGCACGATCACGCCGGTGGGGCGTTCGGTCGCGACGATGTGCAGCACGTCTTCGCGGGTCAGGGGTTCGAAGTAAAGCTTGTCCGAAGTGTCATAATCCGTACTGACCGTTTCGGGATTACTGTTGACCATGATGCTCTCCACCCCTTCTTCCCGCAGGGCAAATGAGGCGTGGACACAACAGTAATCGAATTCGATCCCCTGACCGATGCGGTTGGGACCGCCCCCCAGGATCATGACTTTGGTGCCCTCCGTGCGGCGGGCCTCGTTTTCTTCTTCGTAGGTGGAGTAATAATAGGGGGTTGCCGCCTTGAATTCGGCGGCACAGGTATCCACCAGCTTATACACCGGTTGGATTCCCAACCGGCCGCGACGCTGGCAGACCTCGTCTTCACGCTGGCCGGTGAGGTGTGCGATCTGGAAATCGGAAAATCCCCAAGATTTGGCCTTTGCCAGCAGATCATCATCCAGGTCACCGTTGGCAATGACTTTTTCCAGGTCGACAATCTGATTGAGCTGATGCAGAAACCAGGGATCAATACCGGTCAAGGCGTAAATCTTTTCGATCGACAGACCCTGCAGCAGGGCCCATCGCAGGTAAAAAATGCGTTGGGAATTGGGCGTCGCCAGGTGCTGTTCGGTTTCGGCCCGGGTTAACGGCTGTCCGGCCCGCTCACGCACGTCCGCGGGATCTCGGCCGTCGGCCCCGAAACCGAAGCGGCCGATCTCCAGCGAGCGCAAGCCTTTTTGCAGGGCTTCCTTAAAGGTCCGCCCGATGGCCATGGTCTCGCCCACCGATTTCATGGCGGTGGTCAAGAAGTCAGCGGTTTCAGGGAATTTCTCAAAGGTCCAGCGGGGAATTTTGACGACGCAATAATCCAGGGTCGGCTCAAACGAGGCCAGGGTTTCACCGGTGATGTCATTGGGAATTTCATCTAGTGTATAACCCACCGCCAGTTTGGCGGCGATCTTGGCGATTGGGAAACCGGTCGCCTTGGAGGCCAGGGCCGAGCTGCGCGAAACCCGGGGGTTCATTTCCACGACAATCATCTCACCGGTCTGGGGATGAATGGCGAACTGGACGTTGGATCCCCCCGTATCGACGCCGATCTCACGCATAATGGCCAGGGAGCCGTTGCGCATGACCTGGTATTCGCGGTCGCTCAGGGTCTGGGCCGGTGCCACGGTAATGCTGTCTCCGGTATGAACGCCCATGGGATCGAGGTTTTCGATGGAACAGACGATGACCACATTGTCCTTCCTGTCCCGCATCACCTCCAGCTCGTACTCTTTCCAGCCCAGGACCGATTCTTCCAGCATCACCTGCGTATTCATGCTGGCATCCAGCCCGGATTTGGCGATCTTCGCGAGGTCTTCAGGGTTGTAGGCCACCCCACCACCGGTACCGCCCAGGGTAAAACTGGGCCGGATGATGATGGGATAGCCGAGGTCGGCCACGATCCGACGAACCTCATCCATGGTGTTGGCAATGCCGCTGCGGGGAATCCTTAATCCGATATTGGCCATGGCTTTGCGAAACTGATCCCGATCCTCCGCCTTCTGGATGGCCTCCAGGGAGGCCCCGATCATCTCCACGCCGAATTGTGCCAGGGCCCCACGCTCGGCGACTTTCACCGCCGTGTTGAGTCCGGTCTGTCCTCCCAGGGTGGGAAGCAGGGCGTCAGGGCGCTCTTTTTCGATAATGCGCGCCACCGCTTCCGGTGTCACCGGTTCGATATAGGTGTGGTCGGCCATTTCCGGATCGGTCATGATCGTGGCCGGGTTGCTGTTGACCAGCACGACCTCGTAGCCCTCTTCTTTGAGGGCCTTGCAGGCCTGGGTACCGGAGTAGTCAAATTCACAGGCCTGGCTGATGATAATCGGTCCGGCGCCGATGATGAGGATCTTTTTGATGTCGGTTCGTTTGGGCATGGATTCGGATCTTTGTTCGGATTCGCTTTTCGGAATGTCGCCCCGCAGCAGGGTTGTTCACCGGCCGGCCGCCCGATCCCTTTTAGGAAACCGGGTTCATCAATCGGTCAAACGCGGCAAAAAGGTATCGCGCGTCGTGGGGACCGGGTGAGGCCTCGGGATGATACTGCACGGCGTAAAGTGGGTAGCGCCGGCTGCGAAAGCCTTCCAGAGTGTTGTCGTTGAGGTTGATATGGGTAATCTCGATCCCCTTGCCCTTTAATGAATCAGGATCCACGGCAAAGCCGTGGTTCTGGGAGGTGATCTCGATGCGACCGCTGGGCAGATGCTTGACCGGCTGGTTGGCCCCCCGGTGACCGAATTTGAGTTTGTAGGTTTTGCCGCCCAGGGCCAGGCCCATCAGCTGGTGCCCCAAACAAATGCCGAACATGGGCCGGTAGTCGATCAGTTCACGGATCGTATCGACCGCGTATAGGACCGGCTCGGGATCACCCGGCCCGTTTGACAGGAAAATACCGCTGGGCGCCATATCGCGAATGGTTTCCGCGGGCGTGGCCGCCGGCACCACCACCACCTCGAAACCGGCCTGGGTCAGGCAGCGCAAGATATTGTATTTGATACCGAAATCCATGGCCACCACCGAATGCTGCTGCCCGCGTGCCCGCCAAACCGCCTGGTCGAGGGCCGCCGGAGATTCGCCCGCCGCGGTCAGCGGCAGCGCCTGGTTGTCGACCCACCGATACGGGGCTTGGGTGGTGACCTCACGGGCCAGGTCCTGCCCGGCCATGGCGGGAATGGCGCCGGCCTTGGTGACCGCCGCTTCCGGATCCAGGGTTGAGGTGGAAAGATAGGCCCGCATGGCGCCGGTTTTGCGTATGTGACGGGTCAGCGCGCGGGTATCCAGATCCTCCACGCCGAGAATACCCTGGGATTGCAGATAATCCGCCAGGGACTCCGTCGCCCGATAGTTGCTGTAAAAAGCTTGGTACTCCTTGATGATAAAGGCGGCCACCTGGATGCGGGCCGATTCCACATCCTCCGGATTGATGCCGTAATTCCCCACCAGGGGGTAGGTCATGGTCACCAGCTGGCCACGATAGGAAGGATCGGTCAAAACCTCCTGGTAACCGGTCATGCTGGTGTTGAACACCACCTCGCCCTGGGCTTCTCCCGGGCCGGTGAACGAACGGCATTTGAACGTTCGCCCGTCTTCCAATGCGAGCAGAGCTTTCATGATTTTAGGATCCATTATCCAGCGGCCGGGCTTCATGATGGGAACCCGGGGCCGTTTCAAAAGCGTATCTAGTAATGAAGTTGCCTCGTTTTATCAATAGAAAACCGGCCCCATTCCCAGGTGGGGAGGGGCCGGAACAGCATGCCGGGGTGATCTCGCCGTTTTCTGATGGTCAGAGCGGCGTGTTCTCCACCAGATCCCAGATGCCGCAGGGGCAGGCCCCTGCACAGAATCCACAACCGATGCAGCGCTGGGCGTCCACAGCATATTCATAACCGCCATCGGCGGTTTCCTGTCGGCTGATGGCGCTGTAGGGACAAACCGCGGCACAGATGCCGCAGTCGCGGCAGGACCCGCATGAGGAACACTGGGAGCCGCAATGGTCGATATCGTCATAATCGAGAATGCGGGGATCGAAATACTCCAGCGATATCCTGTTTTTATCGATCATCTGGCGCGTGTCGCTGATCGGTCGGCGACCATCCAGCATTTCCACGATGGCGAAGGCCGCTTTGCGGCCGGCACCGATGGCATCGGTCAACAGACCGGGTTTGACGAGATCACCGATGGCGAAAATGCGGGTATCGGTCGTCTGGAAATGGTCGTTGACGACCACAAAACCCCTGTCCGTAGCGATATTCTCTGGAATAAAGCTCAAATCCGGGGCATCGCCAATGGAGATGAACACCGTATCGGCCGGGAGCATGCGGCCATCTTTCAGGACGACCCCCTGGTCGGTAACCTCTTGGGTAAAGCAGGGCCAAAGGAATTTGGCGCCCACCTTCTCGGCCTCTTCCCTTTCTTTGCCAAACGAAAGCGGCTCCTGGATATCGATGAGGGTGATGTCTTCCGCTCCCAGGCGATGGGCTTCCGTGGCCACGTCACAGCCCACATTGCCGGCACCGATAATGACGACACGCTTGCCGACCTGGGCGCGGCCCGCCTTGGCGTCCGTCAGAAAATCCAACGCGGTGATCAGATGTTCCTTACCGGGCACCGGCACCATGCGCGGTTTCTGGGCGCCCGTGGCCAGGACAACAAAGTCGTAATCTTCGCTCAGTTGAACGATATCGTCCTGATTGACTTCCTGTTGCAGATGAACATGCGGAATGATTTCCCGGACCCGATCGAGTTCGGCCAGGACAACCTCTTCCGGGATCCGGCTGGTGGGAATGGCAGAAGCAATCTTGCCGCCCAGAATGCCCGAGGTATCGTATACCGTGGCTTCGTGACCGCTGCGGCGCAATTGCCAGGCCACCGAAATACCGGCCGGCCCGCCGCCGATAACAGCGATCTTGCGACCGCTCAAGGGGGGTAGTTCGTCCAAAACAGCCTTGATGCTGGCCTGTCCCAAGCCCCGTATATCCACCGGCGCCATGAAGGCCGATTGCCGGGTGCAGCTGCTCATGCACAGGTTGGGGCACAGATAGCCGCATACGGTGGCGGGAAAGGGTGTATAACTCAGCGCCAGATCCACGGCTTCGTCCATCCGCCCCTGGCGCACCAGCCGCCATCGGTCCTGAACCGGGATGCCGCTGGGACAGGACGCCTCGCAGGGGGAAGCGTATTTGCGATTCTCCCAGACCGGCACGAAACGCCGCAGCTCACCCGTGGTGATCACCGCTATCTGACTGCGATCCTGATCGCTGAGCTCCCCAATGATGCCCCCCTGCCCCAGTTCCTGATCCCAGACCTCCCGGCGGAAGGCGGCCATCGAACGGGTGGGGCCTGTATTTTTCTCATGGGGGCTGCGGGCAACGATCAACTGCCACTGCGACCGATCGGTCAGTTGTTCAGCCAGTTCCTCCCGCTGAATACGCTCCAGATAAACCTCAAGGTTGGTCTGCAGCCACTGCCAGTCGTCATCGCCGATGGGCACCAGCTTGGCATCCCCCTGGCTGAATCCGCCGTGCGGCCCCCGGAAAAAGGCCTTCCCACCCACCATACCGACAAACGGGCGGTAACCCAGTACATTGTCCGGGGACTGGGCATCCACCCCACAGATCACGGCAATACCGCCGGCCATGAATTCACCGAAGTAATCCCCCACCGACCCCAGCACCCAGAGCTCGGGAGGGGCAAACCGCGGGTTGCTTTTGGTCATGGTCATGCCACGGGCGCCGATGTTGCCGGCCACCCGAACGATGCCCTGGGCCATGGCATTGCATGTCCCGTTGCCGGCGTTGCCGCGGATGATAATCTCCGCACCGGCATTCAGCCATCCCGTATCATCGGAGGCCGGACCATCCAATTCGATCTGCGTGTTCGGGAAGCCCATGGATCCCATGCGCTGCCCCGGCGGGCCCTCGATCACGATCTGGACCGGCTCATCCCCCGCCTGCCAGAGGCGGCCGCCGATGCCGTGCTGGCCAAAGGCCAGAACTTTCAAGCGGCGTTCACCATTGGCCACCGCTTCCTGGATCTTTTCTTCCAGCACCCGCGACTCAATGCGCTCACCGTCCTGCTGCCCGCTGATAATATGGAAAACGATCTGATCTTGATTGGCGTCACTGCTCATGAAACATCTCCACTGCAATTCATTGGCGACCCACGTCCATCATGGCGTCGTCAAACCACGTAATTGATCTGCAGCCGCTCGGCGGCATTCTTATCGGCAATACCCAGCGCATCGGACATACCGATCGGCAGGGACGTGGAGCGTCCCAGCGGGGCCAGGATTTTTCGCAGCTCGGTATCGAACGAAATGAAAACGTCCACGACCCGCTCGGCCACCTGTTCTACGTCCAGACGCCGGTAGAGCCGCGGGTCTTGCGAGGTGATCCCTTTGGGGCACAGGCCGATATTGCAGATATTGCAGCGATCGGTTTCCGAGCCCAGACATCCGGCCGCCGCCTGCATGATATATTTGCCGATCTGAACGGCGCTGGCCCCCAGCATGATCAGAGCGGCGGCGTTGGCGGCCATGTTACCGGTTTTGCCGGTGCCACCGCCGGCGACAATCGGAATTTCATTCTGCATACCGATTTTGGTCAGGTTGAGATAGCAATCCCGAATGTTGCTGGCGATAGGATGCCCCATGTGGTTCATGGAAACGTTGTAGGCCGCCCCGGTGCCGCCGTCTTCACCGTCGATGGCCAGGGCCGCTGCATAAGGATTGCGCGTCAGGTTGTTCAGCACGGCCAGTGAGGTGGTGGAAGCCGAGATCTTGGGATAAACCGGCACCCGAAAACCCCAGGCCATGTATATAGATTGAATCATCTTGGCCACGGATTCTTCGATGGAGTACTGGGTCTGGTGTGTTGGCGGGCTGGGTAGGCTGACACCCTCGGGAACGCCGCGGATGGCGGCAATCAGCTTGTTAACTTTATACCACATGAGCAACCCGCCGTCGCCCGGTTTGGCGCCCTGCCCATATTTGATCTCCACGGCGCAGGGGTCGGCCTTCATTTCGGGAATGGCATGAATAATTTCATCCCAGCCGAAATAGCCGCTGGCAATCTGAAGGATGACGTATTTGAGAAACCGCGAGCGCAAGAGGCGGGGGGGGCAACCACCTTCGCCGGTGCACATGCGCACGGGCATGCCGAGTTCCTCGTTGAGATAAGCCACCCCCATCTGAAGACCTTCCCACATGTTGGGTGAGAGCGCCCCGAAAGACATGCCCCCGATCATCAGCGGGTAGATCTCCCGGACCGGGGGGGTCCAGCCGTTCTCCGCCATGAATTTTAGGTTCTGCTCGGGCGGTAGCACACGCCCCAGCAGGGTTCGCAGCTCGAATTCATGTCGGCCGGCATCCAGAGCCGGGTCGGTGAGCATGGAAATGCGGATGAATTTGATTTGATCCAGCAAACTGCCTGGATCATTGCGCCGCCCGCCGCGCCGCCGGGCCTGGCCGCCGCGATCGTTGTGCATGCGCAGCTTGTCGATTTCATCGCCGTGCATGGGAATGATGGCATCGTTGGGGCAAACCATGTTGCACATGGCACATCCCACGCAGGCATAGGACGGATCGGTTTTCTGTCGAATCCCGTAATAGAGTTTGTATTCATTCTCGGGCGCCTCCAGAATGCCGACGGCCGGCGCCACCTGCCGCTTGCGGAAGACCCCCAGCTCGATGGCATTCACCGGGCAACTGGCCGTACAACGACCGCAAAGCGTGCATTTGTCTTTATCCCATGCAATTTGCCAGGGTAAATCCTTGATGCTCAATGAGAAAGGTGCAATGGGTCCTTCTGGTTGCATATTTTAACCTCCAGGCGATCCGCGTTGACAATGGCGGTATCTAAATGCATGGGTTGGAAATCTTTGCTTTTGTCACGCTCCGGGATGGCCGCGTCAAGGCCGCACAACTCCGACGAGAAGGCGTAGCGCCCCGGTCGTCCGCCCACCACACCGGGGCGCAGCTTTTTGCGGTCCTGGACCATGAACAGGCTGTGGTCGGGCAGTGACCCGATGACGCAGTTGGGTCCGTCGATGATAAGCTTGCGGCAGGTCTGCTTGAGACCCTTCAGAAGCTGGGCGTTGGGGTGCTGGTGAAGGTCATCGTCCTGCAGCGGGGTGATGATATGCTTGTAGGACTCGGCTCCCAGTCCCAGGCGGGTCGTGGCAAAATGCAGGATATGGGTAAACACCTCCGAGTCGGACTGGTAGCCGACGTAGCCCGGAAAACCGCGTGAGGAAAGATATTCCCGGATGGGAATGAAGGCCGTGTTCTCCCCATTGGTCATGGTGGAATACCCCTGGATGAAAAAAGGATGGCAGGCATAGAGGTTGATGGCATAGTTGGTATTCTGCCGCCCCTGGGCCATGATGATCCGGGCCTGCAATTCTTTGCGGTCCAGCTGCAGATGCCTGGCGACGCGCAACGGATCACCAATTTCTTTGATCATGATCACATCCGGCCAGAAGGAGAAAACAATCATGTCCCCGGTTTCTTCTCCCATGGCGCGCAAAGTGAGACGGGTTTCCAGCAAACGGTTGTACAATTCATTTTGCGGCAGTCCATCCCAATCTTCGGGGTACTCATAGGCCCGCACCAGGTAGATGTCCCGCCGGGGGACGCCGGCCGGCGGCGTTTTAGGCACTTTAATGGACACTTTAAATTTGGTCATGAAACCCAGATCCATCATGTAGGCGTCGAGGCGCTTCAACCCGGCTTCACTGAAAATACCGGATAAAACGGGAGCATCCTTGATATCGTCAAAGGGACCCCCCAGATCGCGCAGGAAAAGCCCCACACCGGAACCGTCATGGCCTTCACGCATGACATCCAACGCCTCAAGGGCCACCATGGGCGACAG
>JASFFM010000031.1:0-19158 GCA_050124295.1 Desulfobacterales bacterium
GTCCCCCTGCAGTACACGATCTTCCTGGGCGCGGGGCTTTCCATGGCACTTTACATCTACGCCTCCTCACGCCACGTGCACCTCTTCCAACTGGTCGCGACCGACGACGGGCACTGGGAGGAACAGAACCCTCCGGCGGCCTACCCCTCGCAACAGATAACCGTGCTGCGCTTCGACCACCTGGATTTCTTCGCGGAAGTACCTCTGCTCGAAGACCTGCTGCCCAGCCGGCAGGGGGTCAGGCAGGCAGCCGTCATTTTG
Organism: Desulfobacterales bacterium; assembly: GCA_050124295.1. Lineage (GTDB taxonomy): Bacteria > Desulfobacterota > Desulfobacteria > Desulfobacterales > UBA5852 > JABZFP01. The sequence continues at coordinate 262 of JASFFM010000031.1, forward strand.
ACCCTGCGCTACATGGAAAGCCTGCCCAGCACGACCCTCAAATGGCTGGCGCACTACAGCCGCGAAATGCGCAAAGATGGCAATTTGCTCTTGTTGGCCGGCGTCGGTCGACATGTTTCTGACCTGCTGTCCCATACGGGCATCATCGATACCATCGGCAAAGAAAATATCTTCCCGGCCCGGCGGGTGTTGTTGGCCTCCATTAATGATGCAGTTGCGCGGGCCCAGGAATGGATCGATCAGAACAACGGTGATCCCGGGAACCCAAAACATTGAAAACAGGGAACAGAGAATGAATGCTTCCAACGCCAAACAGCGAATTCTGCACATCGCGGAGATCGGCCTCCTGATAGCGGTGCTGAGTATGGCAGGGTGCCAGGCCATGGGTCAGAAGGACATCAGCCGGCAGGTGCCCACCGGAAACCGGGTGGACATCCTGAGCGGGGGGCCGCATGCATTGTCGTTTCAAACTTCGGAGGTCACCGCCAAGTACCAGTACCAGAGGGTTGGAAATCAACTCAAATTGTGGGGAACAAAGAGCGTCGCCTATGATAACATCAAGTCCTTGGTCATGCGTTTGTATTTTCTGGATGACCAGGGCAGGGTGATCAAGCGCCAGAGTTTCTACTCCCCGGGGCGTCAATTTGAACGCGCGTTTGTCACCCCTGCCGGGACGAAATCCTTTGCTTTCGGATATGTCGGTGAAACCCGACAGAGCAGGGGAGAGGATGGGGTCACTTTTTTCTACACGCCTTTTGGATAAAATTTCGTTTGCGGGGACCGCCATATCAGGATTATAAGACAACCGGCGCACCCGAGGGCCTCAAAGGCGTGCAATATCCAGCCGGGTGGTATTTTCTGGGGATCTGTGAGAGGTTAGGCCATCGTTCGAGCCCCGGGCTACCCATTGGATCGTTTCGACAGACCTTTTTGGAGGAAGAAGCATGCCCCATATGTTCACCAACCGCCATCGGTTGCACAATCTGACGAAGGACCACCGGGATCTGCGGGCGCAGTTTCGCTGGGAGACGATCAATGCCGTTTTGTATAAAATCGGCGGCGTCCTGTTCATCGTCGGCAGCATCTTTTTCTTCCCCCGGTTTGAAGCCCTTGCCGACCTGGGGGCCTGGGTATTCTTTGTCGGCTCGCTGCTCTATCTCGTGGTCACCGTGCATGACCTGGCGGAAGTCCGCCGCCATTGGCGGATGACGGACGACCACGGTCGCGACGCAATTTTTGAATACACAGCGGCCGCAAGTTACGTTTGGGGCACGATCCTGTTTACGGCGGGCAGCATTTTCTTTCTTTCCGCCGTGGGGTGGTTTCACGCCGGCGCCTGGACGTTTGTGATCGGCAGCCTGTTATTCGTCGTGGGCGCCTGCGTCAATATCCTTCAGATCGTGCAGGCACAGTCAATCATAACCCTTCAGCTCATGAACCTGACGGCGGTATCCTTTGTTGTCGGCGCGGTTCTGTTCACGGTCGCTTCGGTGCCCTATCTCTGGAGCGTTGCGGCCGAATCTGATCGCACCACCCTGTATGCCTTTCTGGCGTGGCAATATCTGGCCGGGAGCGTGTTGTTTTTCCTGGGCGGTGTCTTCAACTACTGGAGAGCCTACGTGGTCGTTGGTGATGCGATTGATGGATCACGTCAAAGCGCGAAGCGGGAAGAGGCTTAGCAAAAAAACCGAAGGTGGTTTAATTTCCCGATTGATATGCAGAAGGCGCATGCCAACCATATGATCTGCGTGGTTGGTTTCATAATTTTTTAGGAAAGCCATAACCTTACCCTAAGGACGAGAATATGGGGAAATACCGGCGATCTCTGATGCGCGCCTTCATTGGACTCTTCCTGTGCAGCCTGCCAGGGCCTGTGCTCGGCGCCGACCAGGTCACGCTCCAGCTCATCTGGAAGAACCAGTTTCAATTTGCGGGCTACTACATGGCCAAAGAACTTGGCTTCTACGAGGACGCCGGGTTGGATGTGACCATCAAGGAGTATGAATTCGGCACGGACGTCACGGCCGAGGTGGTTGCCCAGCGGGCGCATTTCGGCGTGGGCCGCTCGTCACTGATCCTGGAGCACATGGAGGGGCAGCCGGTTTTCCTGCTCTCGGCCATCTTCCAGCATTCCCCCTTCATGCTGCTGGCCAGGGATCGGGAAGACCTGAAAAAGGTCACCGATCTCAAGGGCAAGCGGATCATGGTCACCGACGATGTGGTGGGCATGGCCTCGCTAAACGCCATGCTGACCGGCAACGGCATCCGGCCGGGCGACTTTACCGCCCAGGAACACACTTTCAGGATCGACGATCTGATTTCCGGCCAGACCGACGCGATAGCCGCCTACACCTCCAACGAACCCTTCCAGATGCAAAACCGCGGCGTGGATTACACGATCTTCGCCCCCCGGGATCACGGTTTCGACTTTTACAGCGATATTCTGTTCACCTCGCAGCAACTCTATGAAGACAATCCACAACTGGTGGCGCGATTCAACCAGGCCAGCCTGCGGGGCTGGGCATATGCCTTTGCCCACATCGAGGAAGCGGTCACGATCATATTGGAGCGATACAACACCCAGAACCGAAGTGCGGAAGCGCTGCGGTTTGAAGCCGGCGCACTGAAAGCATTGGCCTACGACGGCGACATCCCCCTGGGCCGCATGGAGCGGTCGCGGGTCATGCAGATCGCCCAAGCTTACCGGCTTATGGGGCTTACAGCCAAACCTCTGAACACGGACGATCTTATTTATGAACCAATCGCCAGCGTAACATTGGAACTTACGCCGGAAGAGCGGGCCTGGCTGGCGGCCCACCCCAAGATTGTGGTCGGCGGCGAGACCGACTGGGCGCCCTTTGATTTTGTGGACGACGATGGCAATTATGCTGGGCTGGCCAATGACTACCTGAAGATCATCGGCGAGAAGCTGGGGGTTGCCGTGGAAATGCTCACCGGCCCCTCCTGGGACGATCTTCTGGGCATGCTCCGCCGCAAGGAGATCGATGTCCTGCCGGCCATTTATCACTCCGAAGAACGGGAAGCTTTTGTCCATTTCACGGACCCCTATCTCAAATTGACGGAATTTATCTTTACGCGCAGTGACGATCAAACCATCAACAGCATGACGGACCTGCAGGATAAGACGATCGTCGTCGTTAAAGGGTACACCATTGAATCAGAGCTGCGTTCGAACTATCCGACCTATGACCTGATAACGGCCCCCACGATCCAGGAGGCGCTGGGAAAACTCGTTACCGGGGAAGCGGATGCCTTTATCGGGGATATCATTTCGACCTCCTACAATATCAAGGAACTTTCGCTGACAGGCATCCGGCCGGCGACATCCGTCCCCTTTGGGGGGCCAAGTGTCCATATGGCGGTTCGCAAGGATTGGCCGGTGCTAAGGCGCTTGATCGATAAAGCCTTCCAGGCCATACCGGAAGGCGAGCACGATGCCGTAAAAGACCGCTGGATTTCGTTTGCCGAGAAGAAGATCGAGCAAAGCCGACCGGATATCGGCCTGACGGCCGAGGAGCAGCGCTGGCTCGAACAGCACCCCGTGATCCGCGTGCACAACGAGCAGGACTGGCCGCCGTTCAACTATTTCGAGTATGGCCGCCCGCGGGGGTTATCGATCGATTATATGGGCCTGGTGGCCAAGAATCTGGGCATCGAGATCGCGTACGTCACCGGGCCCAGCTGGAACGAATTTCTGGAGTTGGTGGAACGCAAAGAACTGGACGTGATGCTCAACATCGTCAAAACCGAAGACCGCCAAAAGTACATCCTGTATACGGAGCCGTACGTCAAAAATCCCAATGTCATTGCGAGCTCAGAAAATAATGCCTACGCCAGTATCGAAGAACTTTTCGGCAAGGTGGTGGCCTTTCCCAAGGGTTTTTTCTACGAGGAGGTGCTGACCAGAGCCTTCCCCCAGATCAAACGTCTGCCGGTGGAGAACACGCTGGCCAGTCTCAAGGCCGTGGCCTTCGGCCGGGCGGATGCCGCCCTGGGTGAGGCGGCTGTCATTCGGACCCTGATCAACAAAAACATGCTGGCGGGCCTTCAGATCTCAGGCGAGGTCGAACTTGGCAATCCGGATTTGACGAACCTGCGCATCGGTGTTCGCAACGACTGGCCATTGCTGCAATCGGCCCTGATGAAAGCCATGGCCGCCATTACGCCACAGGAAATGAACCAACTCCGGCAAAAGTGGCTCATGCTGGATATACAGCAGGTCGGTACCAAGGATGGATTGCGATCGGATGCCTCTGCCGGGGAAACGAGGATTCGCCTTTCGGCGGCGGAGCGCGCCTGGCTGGCCATGCACCCGACGATTCGTTTCACGGGGGATCCGGACTGGCTGCCCCAGGAGGCCTTCACCAGCGAAGGGCAGTACGTCGGGATCGTGGCGGACATTCTCGACCTCATCGAGGCCAGGCTCGGCATCCGCTTCGAGCGCGTCCCGGTAAAGACATGGGACGAGGCCGTGCGCCTGGCGGAGACGGCCAAGGTGGATATGCTCTCCGAGACAACCGGTTCGGAACGCGAAGCGTTGACCTTTACCGCGCCCTACCTCGTTTTCCCGGTCGTGATTCTTGCGCAACAAGGGTCGCCGCCCATCGCAGATCCCGGCGACCTCGAGGGCCGGCGCCTGGCGGTGGTCAAAGACTATGGTTATGTGGTCCCTTTTCGCCGGCAGTTTCCGAATTTAGACTACGTGGTCGTGGAATCGGTCCGCGAAGGTCTTTTGCGCCTATCCACAGGCGAGGTCGATGCCTTCCTGTCGGCGACCTCGACGGCATCCTATTTGATGTCCGAACTCGGGTTGACGAATATCAGTGTCGTTGGGGCCACGGGGCTTTCCCTCGATCTGGGATTTGGCGTGCGCAAGGACATGCCGTTGCTCGTGAGTATCCTCAACAAGGCCCTGGCCAGCATCAGCGAAGAAGAGAAGTTCACCATCCGCCAGAAATGGGTTTCCGTTATCGATGCTCCCGCGGCCCCAGCAGGCACGACGGTTTCCTATCAACGCCTGATAATATACGGCGTCGCCGTTTTCCTCACCCTCTCTCTGCTGGCCTTGGTCCTTATCCGGTTGCTCCGGCGGGAAAATATTGCGGTCAGCTTTGGTTCGTCCTGGTTCCGGGGATTGGTGCTGGCCGGCTTGAGCGTCTTTGTGCTCATTGTCGCTTTTCTGGGCTGGTACATGCTCGAGCGCAACAAGACCGAGCATTTGCTCGATGTGGACGAGAGCCTCCGGGGGCTCGTATCGATCAGCGAGGACCGCCTAAAGCTGTGGCTGGAGGAAAGAATTTCCTATATGGCGCGCCTGGGGCGCGATCCTGAACTGGTGGCCATCACCCAACGCCTGCTGCAGGTCGAACCCAATAAAAGGGCCCTGTTGGCATCGAGTGCCTTGAGGGAAGCGCGGTTTTACTTCCAGAACGCCGATGATATTTTTGGCCATATCGGTTTTTTTGTGATCGACCCGGATCAGGTCAGCATCGGTTCCATGCGGGATGCCAATATCGGCACCCGCAATCGGATGGCGGATCAGCATCCGGAACTGCTCCAACGGGCGTTCCAGGGCGAAGTGGGCTTTGTGCCGCCCACGACTCCGGATGTGGCCTCGGGGCCTTCATCTCCGGCGGACAGCGATCGCAAACCGCCCACCATGTATTTTATCGGACCGGTCCAGGATATGGATGGGCGGGTTTTGGCCGTGATGACGCTGCGGGTGGACCCCTGGGAGGATTTTGCCCGGGCGCTGAAGTCTTTCGAGAGCAGACAGTCCCGCGAATCCTATGCCTTCGACCGCAACGGGGTCATGCTGTCGGCGAGCCGCTTTGAAGATCAGCTGCAGCGCACCGGACTGTTGGCCGAGGGCCAGTCCAGCGCCCTGAACATCGAGATCCGGGATCCGGGCGGCAATATGCTCGCAGGCTTTCGCCCCCAGGCTGAACGGTCTCAGCAGCCGCTGACCCATATGGCCTCACGCGCGCTAACGCTAAGGCAGGAAATGGCCACGGCCGGCATTCGAAAGGGCTCTTCACCGGTCGAATCGAACCTGAAAGGATACCGCGACTATCGCGGCGTGCCGGTCTTCGGGGCCTGGCTCTGGAATGCGGATTTGGACTTTGGACTGACCGTCGAGATCGACACGGCAGAGGCCCTGTCGCGTTATTTTCAGACGCGCACGACGATCTTCAGCATTCTGGGATTTACCCTGCTCCTGTCGGTGGGGGCCATCTTATTCGTGTTGATCATCGGCGAACGGACCAGCCGGGCGCTGATGCGGGCCCGGGACGACCTGGAGCAAAAAGTCACCGAGCGGACATCCGAATTGCGGGAGAACCAGAAGGAGCTCGAGTCGGCTGTGGAACGCGCCAGCCTGCTGCTGAATTCCGCCGGGGAAGGGATTTTCGGGGTCGATCTGGAAGGCAACGTCGCCTTCATCAATCCGGCGGCGAGCCGGATGCTGGGCTATGCGCCGAGCGACCTCATCGGCAGCGATGTCCACGCCAAAATTCATCATTCCCGCGCGGATGGTTCACCTTACCCCAAAAATGAGTGTCCCATGTACCTGACCCACCGCGATGGCACCGCGCACCAGATTACCGACGAGGTCCTCTGGCACAAGGACGGCACCCAGGTTCCCGTGGAATACACGAGCATGCCGATACGCAAGGACGGACAGGTCGTCGGCGCCGTGGTGACCTTCAGGGATATCACCGAGCGCCGGGCCATGGAGGAACAGCTCGAAGCAACCAAGTCGCAACTGCAACATATTCTCGATACGAGCCCGATCGGTGTGGCCTTTTCGACCCAAGGGAAAATCCATTTTGCCAATCCACGCTTTAAGGACATGTTCGGTGTCGGGGTCGGTGATGCTTCACCCGATCTGTACGTGCATCCGGAAGACCGGGAGGCCCTGATTCGTGAACTCAAGGCCATGGGGAAGGTCGAGAATCGGGATATCCAGATGTATAATCGCGACCGTCAGGTCCGTGACATGCTGATCACCTATCTTCCGATTACCTACGATGGCGCGGAGGGCATTCTGGGTTGGCTGCTGGATATCACCGACAGGAAACGGGTGGAAAAGGAAATCAAGGAGAAGTACGAGGAGCTGAACCGTTTCCGCAAAATTGCCATCGGCCGGGAGTTGAAGATGATCGATTTGAAAAAGGAAATCAATGACCTTTTCAAAGCGACCGGAAAGTCCGCCAAATATAAAATCCACTGAGGGAGTAACCCAATGATACGCAACGTCATCGATCGCGCCCTGTGGCAAGCCTCTGTGTGGTCTAAATATGGTGTACGGGGGTTCGGCGCCCTGGTCGCACTCATGGCGCTATCGGCGGCAACGGTTCAGGCCGGAGAGCAATGGTATCCGCTGGACGTGGACGTGTGGACGCCCCCCTTCAATGACCTGCGCCAGCGGGAGCAGCAGGCCTATGTCCCCCTGGAAAAAGCCCTTCAGGAATGGCGTATCCGCGTTTTTATTCCCCACCTCAAAGATGCCTACTGGTTGGGGGTCAATTATGGACTGATCGACGAAGCGCGTCGCCTGGGGGTCCGTCTATCCATATTCGCGGCCGGCGGCTACGATCAGCTCGAGGTGCAGCGCCGGCAGATCGAGGACGCCCTGGCCGATGAGCCCGATGGTCTGATCATCGGCGCCATTTCCCAGGATGGCCTCAACGATCTTGTCGCCAGGGCGGCTGCGATGGAAATCCCCGTGCTGGATCTGATCAACGGGATTTCCTCCAAGAAAATTGCGGCCCGAGCGGCTGTATCCTTCTGGGACATGGGATACCAGGCCGGTATGTACCTGCGCCGAATGCAGGAAAAGGGGGGAGCGCCCCTGAAGGTGGCCTGGTTTCCAGGACCTTCTGGCGCCGGCTGGGTCGATGATGGCAATGCCGGCTTCCGCAAGGCCATCGAGGGCGGCGCCATTCAGATTCTGGAAACAAAGTTTGGCGACACCGGCAGTGCGGTTCAGGGCCAGCTGATCGAAGACGCCCTTGATCGCTATCCCGGTGAGATCAACTGTATTGCGGGCACGGCCGTTACCGCCGAAGCGGCGGCCAAAATTCTCAGAAGACGCGGCTTGGCCGATAAAGTCGCTGTGATCGCCTATTACTACGGCCCGGGGGTGCATCGCGGCATCCGGAGGGGCACAATCGCGGCCGCACCCAGCGATTTGACGGTGGTGCAGGCGCGCATCGCCGTGGATGTCATGGTGCGCATGTTGGAGAAGAAAGATCATTTTAAACATGTGGCCCCCCGGGTTACGATCGTCGACAGTCAAACGATTCGCCGCTGGGATGCTTCGACGACACTCGCGCCGCGGGGGTTCCGGCCTATTTTCAGTGTCAATGAGCAGTAGTAATAACATTTTTCGGGGATCGTGTTTATGCGAACGAAATTCCAATGGGCTCTTTTGGCGGCGCTGCTGATTGCCGGAATTGCCGGCGCTTCCACGTTAAGCGAGGCCTTGCGCACCGATGCCAGAGAGGACTGGGAGGCGCAGGCCTCCAGGGTGGCCCAGTGGCTGTCCGGAACCGTATTGGGCTGGCTGGAGGAGAGCTATGCCCCGCTGTCCGGTCTGGCGATTCTGTTCGAAAATTCCCGCGAGGTCACCGAGAACGAATTTCTGGGAGCCACGGATGCCCTGGAAGCCCGCTCCACGGCCTTTTTTCTGGACGCCAAGGCCATCGCGCGCCCCAGAACGGTTGATGGTGAATGGAGGATTGTGTTTTCCAACGATCCCCTGGGGCCATTGTCTCCAGAGACCTCCCTGGAAGGGCATCCGGTCATTCTCGAAACCATTCGGGTGGCCGTCGACAACCCGGATCAGGTTATGCTGGGGGCGCCCTTTACCAGTGAGGACGGTGCGCGTTATTCACCGGCCGCCCTCGCCATCCATGATGTCCATGGGCCACTGGTCGTCATCGGTCTGGTCAATTACAGTGCCATCGTCAAAGGATTGTTCGACATCCACGGGCTGGAGGGGTGGCAACTTCAAATCCAGGGGCGCTTCAAGGAACTCGGCGGCCCGGGGGAGCAACGGGATGTCATCGGTGAACCGCAGCCCAGCGCGCCTTACGCGGTGACGACCCGCACGATCAGTGCCGGTGCAGACCTTGCCATCACCTGGCATGTTTCCCAGAAGTTCAGCGGCGGCTACGAGGATGCCCTTGCTGATCTGACCTTGATCGGCGGCATTGGGGCCACCATGCTCACGGTTCTTTTCATTGGCATGCTCCTGCAGCAAAACAGGACCATCAACAGCCGGGTGGAGACCGCCACCCATGAACTGAGCGAGGCCAAGGAGCGCATTTCGCTTGCCGTGGACGCCATGCACCTGGGGGTTTGGGACTGGGAGCCACAGTCCCACCAGACGACCTGGGACGCCCAGATGTTTGCTATTTACGGTCTTCCCGAGGACACACCCATAACCTACCGGGATTGGAAAAATCTGGTGCTGCCCGAAGATGTGGCCCGGGTCGATGCTGCCCTGAAACGCACGGTGGAAGAGAAGAGTCAGGGCGAAATCGAGTTCCGCATCGCGCGCGGGGATGGCGAGATTCGTCATCTCTATGCGGCCCAGCGTGCTATTTTCGATGCCGGCGGAGATGTGCAACGGATCGTGGGTGTCAACCTGGACATTACCGAACGCATGCGGGCCAGGGAGGAGCTGCAAAAATTATCCACCGCGGTCGAACAAAGCTCGGCCTCGGTAGTGATCACCGACCCGCATGGCATTATCGAATATGTCAACCCCAAGTTTTGTGACCTCACGGGCTACCGTGCCGAGGAAGCCATTGGCCAAAACCCGCACATTCTCAAGTCCGGCGAAATGCCGCCGGAAGTATACGCCGAGCTCTGGCAGACCATCTCGGCCGGTGACGAGTGGCGCGGCGAGCTTATCAACCGCAAGAAGAACGGCGAATTATATTGGGAGGCCGTATCCATTTCGGCGATCAAATCCGCGGCCGGCGCCATTACCCACTATCTGGCGATCAAGGAAGATATCACCGAACAAAAACAGATGGAGGAAGACGTTCGGGAAAAAGAAGCACGTTTTCGCGGTTACTTCGAACATGCCCAGGTGGGCATGGCGATCACTTCGCCGAGCCGTGGCTACGTCGAAGTCAACCGTCAATTGCAGCATATGTTGGGCTACACGCTGACCGAGCTGCGCAACACGACCTGGACCGCACTGACCCACCCCGATGACCTCGATGCGGATCTTGAAGCCTACGAGCGGCTGCTCAGCGGTGAAATCGATCATTACACCCTCGACAAGCGTTTCATTCGCAAGGATGGCGGTATTGTCCACGCGAATTTAACCTGCGCCTGCACCCGGAACGACACCGGTGATGTCGAAAACGTGATGGCCTCGCTCCTGGACATCACCGCGCGCAAGCAAATGGAGGACGATCTCCAGGCCCAGGTCAAGGAATTGGATCAAGCCCAGTCGGCCATGCTCAACATGATGGAGGATCTGGACGAGGAGAAGGCCCGGGCGGAGGCCGCCACCCAGGCCAAGAGCGATTTTCTGGCCAACATGAGCCATGAGATCCGCACCCCCATGAATGCCGTCATCGGTTTGTCCCACCTGGCCCTCAAAACCGAACTGACACCCAAACAGCACGACTATCTGGATAAAATCCAATCATCCGCCAATTCCCTGCTGGGGATCATCAACGACATCCTGGATTTCTCCAAGATCGAGGCCGGCAAGCTGGATATCGAAGCCGTGGATTTCAACCTGGAGGACGTGCTGGAGAACCTGGGCAATCTGGTGACCGTGAAAGCCCAGGAGAAGAAGGACCTGGAGGTGCTGTTTGCGACCGACGCGGATGTGCCGCGCTTTCTGGTGGGGGATTCCCTGCGGCTGGGGCAGGTGCTGCTCAACCTGTCCGGCAATGCGGTCAAGTTCACCGAGAGCGGTGAAATCGTCGTTGCGACCCGGCTCAAATCCAAACGTGGAGATCGCCTGACCCTGCAGTTTACGGTGAGCGATACGGGCATCGGGTTGACGGAAGAGCAGATCGACAAGCTCTTTCAGTCTTTCTCCCAGGCGGACACCTCCACCACCCGCCAATACGGCGGCACCGGGCTGGGTCTCACCATCAGCAAACGCCTGGTGGAGATGATGGGGGGCGAGATCTGGGTGGAAAGCACGCCCGGCGTGGGCAGCCAGTTTCATTTCACGGTCGTCTTCGGTCTGGGGGCCGAGAAAGCCCGCCACCATTTTGTGCCGGAGCAAGATCTGCGGGGGATAAAAGTCCTCGTGGTGGACGACAACGCCACCAGCCGCATCATCTTCAAGGAGATGCTGGAATCTTTTACCTTCGATGTGCACCTGGCCGCTTCGGGCGAAGAGGCTTTGAGCGATATCGAGAATGCTGCCGATCAACCTTTCGACCTCGTGGTCATGGACTGGAAGATGCCCGGCATGGACGGGATCGAGACCGCCCGCCGCATCAAGTCCCATGGAAACATGGCCCATATCCCGGCCATTATCATGGTGACGGCCTATGGACGTGAAGAGATCATGCTCCTGGCAGAGAAAGAGGGGCTGGAGGGTTTACTGATCAAACCCGTAAATGCCTCGATTCTTTTCGACGCGGTCATGCAGGCCATGGGCGGCAAGGCGTCCGCTGGCAAAGCGCAGCGCCGAATGGTGGATGCGGACACCGACATGACGCAGATGGCCGGGGCAAGGATTCTATTGGTGGAAGACAACGCGATCAACCAGCAGGTGGCCAAAGAGATCCTGGAGGGGGCCGGCCTGGTCGTCACGCTGGCCGATAACGGTCTGGCGGGCATGAATGCCGTCAAGGCCGGAACTTACGATGCCGTACTGATGGATGTGCAGATGCCGGTCATGGACGGGTACACCGCCACGGGCCAAATTCGGGCCTGGGAATCCGCAACCGACGATCGGCCGACCATTCCCATTATCGCCATGACCGCCCACGCCATGGCCGGTGATGCCGAAAAAAGCCTCGCGGCCGGCATGAACGATCATGTCACCAAACCCATCGACCCGGCGGAGTTGTTTGCCGCCTTGCAGAAATGGATCGGGCCGCGGGAGGCGGCCGAAGTGCCGGCAATCCCCCAAGACGCGCCGCCGCAAGCGAGAGAAGACGAGCTGCCCGACACGCTGCCCGGGTTCGACCTGTCGGCAGCCCTCGAGCGACTCATGGGCAACCGCAGGCTCTACCGCAAGTTGCTCGCTGACTTCGGCCGTGAGTGCCGGGAGGCGGGCCCTCTTCTGCATGATGCTTACGCCGCCGGGGATTTCAGCCAGGTCGATCAACTGGCCCACCGCTTGAAAGGGGCGGCTGGCAACCTGGGCGCCACCCAGGTGCAGGAAGCGGCCCTGGCCCTGGAAACCCTGGCCAAAGAGGCGTTGAAGACGGAAGCGCCGCCGCAGTCCGAACTACAGATGTGCGCGCGTGCGCTGGAAGATGCTATCGAAAGCGCTCTGGCAGCCCTTGAAACCATTGGCCTCGCGGACAAGGATGAAGAAGAGGATGCAAAATCATCCGGGGATGAAGCCGCGCTCCCGGACGAGATTCGTGTGCCCCTGGCCAAACGTCTTCGTGAGGCAGCCGTCATCGGCGATATCATGACCCTGAACGCCATGGCCGACGAATTGCTGGCCAAAGGCGATGCCTTTGAACCGCTCAGCCGCAGCATTGCCAGCCTTGCGGGAAGCTTTGATTTCGAGGGGCTCGAACAGCTTGCGGAAACCCTGGAAAATCCGGACCTATCAACGTCCTAGACGCCAACCCCAGGGCGATCGAGGATCAAAACTTGCCTGATCAAAGACCGTGTTTGTGTCGATGATGGGGGGGGTTTGCATTTGCCTGGGCCCAGGATGGTGGCCAATACGCTTTTTAAGGCGTCCTTCAGGGCCAGGGCCTTGGAACAGGCCTAACCCGAAGATTGCATGACAACGTGATGCCCACGGGCTTGGATGCATTGGCTCCCTGTCTTGACGAAAGGTTGCCCTAAATGGGTCCGCTAACCCTCGGTGCGCGGCGCATTTCCAAACGCGGCGGATACCCTTTGCGCCGTGATTAGGGGTTTGCGGTCGCCTGCCGACCGCCGCGCACCGGAAGACCTTGCACGGGAGGCCTCAAGCTTGTGAAATATCGGGGCCACCCCTTTGCTGCCGATAAACCTGGCTGCCAGGAAGATAAAAGGGGGGTATTGTCATGATCGAATACGCACTTTCCTTGCCGGGCTGGTTGGGCGCCATGCTTGCGATGACGCTGACGACCGTCAGCGGGATGATGGTTTACGGCCTTTCCTACAGACGCATTTCTTTATTTCAACGCCATAATCTCACCAATCCGATAACCAGCCTGTTCCGCATGGTGGGCATCCTCGTCAGTCTGATGCTTTCCCTGGCGTTCAGCGAAGTCGTCGCCGAGTGGAGAGACGTAAAGAATGCCATCGATCGTGAGGCCGTCGCTATTTCGGATATTTTCTTGACGGTCCCGTAAAAAGTCCGATATCGGCGTTACGCTTCATCTCTCGTCATTGCGGCGTACGCTAAGTACTCCTCATTCCTCGAGATTCGCAAGCCTTGATCTCGAACATTTTACGAAACCGTCTGAAAGATGACTTTTTACGAGTTCATCTTTCTTTACCCTGGAACTGTATGATGTCGAGGGAAACCGGGAAGGCCAGGCAATTCTGATCGATTATACCCAGGCGATCATCGATGATGATTGGCCGGCCATGGCCGCTGACCAAATTGGCCGGAGGGCCAGCGCATTGGATAGGCAGTTGTCGGAATGGGTATTGAATCTACAACCGAAAAACGCGAGGCAAAAGGATATGAAGGCCGTTATCCAAAAAGATCTCGATACGATGTCCGACTATCGCCTCATACGCCTGAACCACAGCTTGGGAAAGCCCCCTGTCTTTATCATTGTCATTCTTTTCGGGTTTCTTGTTTCCATGGCCTGCTTCGGTGCTTATGAGCCGCAAGGGCCACTTATCGTGTTGGTTTCCCTTTACACAGCCTTCATCGGCCTGGTGTTGTACCTGGTGATGTCGCTGAGCGATCCGTTTAATGGTGGGAATGTCATCGAACCCAGTGTGATTGAAAATCTGGTTGAGTTGATGCATTCTCGGGTGGCGAAGTAGGGTACCATGTGAAATGTCTTCTATGGATTTTAAGGATTCGCTTGGAGATCAATCGATAGCACCCCGACACCATCAGTTCGCCGTCCATGAGTTAGGCCATTCGTCGGTAAATTTCATTGTGCGGCCCTGGGTAAAAACGGAACATTATGGGGATGTCTACTGGGATATCACCCGCACGGTTAAGGAACGGTTCGATGCGGAAGGGGTTTCCATACCGTTTCCCCAGCGAGACGTTCACCTGCACCAGGTGGCCCCAGCCTGAGAAATTGACGGTGCGGATTTAAGGTAGCGACGCGTTCGTGCCTGAGTCGGAATCACATCAATAGGCCCCTAAAGAAAGGATGCGGCGGCGTTATTGCTGTCGGCCTTTCCGGCCGCCGCTGGTAATTGGAGGATAGCATGTCTGACAGAGTCAAGATCTATCAGGTTGGCGACTTCATTCGAATGACAGAATCCGGTGAGCTCGATCGTGACCGGTCGATCAAGATTGTTCGTGACCTTGCGACAGCAGCCAATTTCCATAAGGATCACAACATTCTGTTGGATCTCAGAGAGACGGATTCTCAAGCAAGCATGCATGACCTGATTGACATTGCAATGGAGTTTGCAACCTACCACGAATTGTTCAGAAACAAGATTGCCGTCCTCATTCCCAACACCGAAGAACGGCTCCAACTTGCCAATCGCTTTAAAGCTTGTATGGATTTGCAAGGCTTTCAGTTTGAGAAGTTTAGCGACTTTGAGGCGGCAATCGAGTGGCTCGCCTGGGTGCGTTAGGCAACCCACCAAACCCTGCCAGGTCACAATGGGCTTCAACGTGCGCCAGACCACTTTACAGAGCCGAACCACCCGAATATTTCATGCCATTTTTTCTATGCCATCGATGGTATGAAAATATTCAAGGCGATAAGTGCCATTCGGGGCTTGATTTTCAGGTGACCGCTTGCAGCCTGCGCCGATTTCCCAAAACGCAGACAAACCGTCACCCTGGGGGCGCGCCCGAGATGCCCATGGGCCGCGTTCTCAGGGGCTTGCGCTAGCCATCGTAGAGCGGCGCCCCGGAAGCCTTGCAAATGACCATCTCAAACGCGTGAAATATTCGGTTTCGCGACCTGCCCCCTTATGCCAAACGGCAATCGCGGCACCGTCAACCCGCTTGATGTGCCGCATTCGCTGGCACCCGCCAAAATATAAAGGCCGTAACTCAAAAGGGTTACGGCCTATTCTCAACCGGTGCGCCAAAGGCCTAACCGGTGTTTCGGGCGCGCAGCGGTATCAACATCCGGTTGCCAAAAATGGTTCAGGGGCCGACCACCAGTTTCTGGCCGGGCCGGATCGTCATCTCCTTGTCCAGTTTGTTGCGCTTTTTCAACTGGTCCACGGTCAAGCTCCCCTCCAGGCGTTTGGGGGCCCATTTGCGGGGAACCTGACGGCAGACCGCCCCTCGGTTGCGGGCGCTGGTGAATACGGGATCCCAGGTGATAAGACGGGTTTGACATCCATCGTAAGGGCACTAGTCTTTCCCTTGGCAGCTATAGTGTTGGTACGTTTTGACGATCAAAGCGCGCCGGTTCGAAATCCGGCCCTCGGATTACGCTGAACCTGGCTGGCCGTGTCTGCGCGGCAAGATTGGCGGTTGTGCTCAACGCCGATGTGATGAAGCTTACGAAACCGTTAATGAGGGGTGGCATGCCTGATTCAAGTGATGAGACCGGACGCCGGGTGGCCGATACGATCGAACAGCGCGTCGGTGCGGGTGAGAATGAAATGGTGGCCGGCTGGCAGAAGATGCTGACCGACCTTTTAGAAAACATGGCGCCGTATTTGGTGCCCGGACGCCTGGTCACCTTTAACACCCTTCTCCCGGAAGAAAAGACATTCTTCGAAACGCTGCACCAACACGTCGTGGTCCCTGAGCAGGTAACGGCCCTTTACATTTCGCCCAGCGTGCGCCATCAAATGATGTTCGGCAATCGTGGCGCCGAGGAAGCAAACGTACCGGCCTACCGTCCCGAAGACATCTCGGATGCCGGTATTTTGCTGGCCTGCCGGGCCAACGCACACCAGACGATCGTCAATGCCCTCTTTGCCTACCCACCGCATACACCGGCCATCGATGTCTACGATCAGGGAGGGCTGATCGCCGGCTACAGTTATGCTTCCATACCGGCCTGCCGGGAGGAAATCAGCCGCGTCATACAAACCCATCTGACCGCCGCAAAAACGTGAACGGCGGTGGACGCCGGGAAATCTCGTTCCTGGTCAGCCGGTCACCAACCACAAAAGACGGGCAGGCTGATGGCCAGTATTCTCCCAGGCGCTGGGCCAGTCTTGGTCGAGATAGATGAAATCGCCCTCGGCCAGGTCATATTCCCGGTTCCGGTAGCGCATCCGAAGTTTCCCCGAGATAAGAAAACCAATTTCCGGGGCTTTGTTCCGGAAGAAGTGTTCGCGCAGTTTGGTTTGGGGCGGAATTTCAATCAGGTTGGGTTGGTGGCCGCTTTCCGCTTCGATCCGGGGCACGCGCCAGCATGTGATCCCCGCATCGGCCAAGGCCGGTAGCGTCGCCACCTCTATGTCGGCCGGTCCCAATACGATCGGTAGGCGGTCATCATGGCTAGATTGGAACAGGGTGCCCATATCCACGGCGAAGACTTCCGCCATGCGAAAAAGGGCCGGAAGGGATGGATAGATCAATCCGCTTTCGATTTGGGAAATGCTGCTGGGGGTGACGCCAACTTGTTTGGCCAGTTCGGTCTGGGACAGACCGGCTTGGTTGCGCATGGACTTGATGCGGGCACCCAGGTCGGTTTTACCGGTGGACCGGGCTTCCGGATTGAAATGGATGGACATGTCTTTGCTGAAATAGGGGTAGGATTTGTTGCGGCGTGTCGGGGGGCGGTTCTCGGCCTTGACGATGTCCAACGCGGTTTTACCCCGCTGCACCGACAGATCGATCACCACCTGGGCGATCTGGTTGATCTGAGCTCTCAGCTTGCTTGAATGGGCCTGCTTTTCGATCAGCCAGTAGGCGATGGTGTTCAGGTCGTAGAGCCGCGGGCAGGCCCGTACATAAAAACTGACCAGTTGGTCTTCGCCGCCCCAGAGGTCCCGCATGCCGGTAAGACTCTCAAAAACGAAACGCACCGTGCCGCCCAGGGAGCGCTGGTGGGTGTAAAAGGTGGCGGCAACCTCTTCCATTCGATCGGGGCGTTCAACGCTCAACAAGGTGCCGGGCCAGTTGTCCGCAATCTGCCGTTGGTACTGGACGAAGATATCCGCCCCATTGCCCTTGCCGTAGGTAAAGCAGTCGATAATGGTCAGGGACGGGGCTTGGGCCAGCGGGCCCAATTTGGCCATCAGGTTTTTCAGGGAGCGGTCGAAGCTGACATAGATCAGGGAGGCCTTTTGCTGGATTGTGGAACGGATCAGGTTGAGATAGAAGACGTCGGCCAGGCTGCCGGCGTCATCATACCAGATCACGTTATCCCCGATGTGCAAACCGTCAATCAGGGAATCCAGTTCGTCGATGCCTGTGGTGACGCGGTCTTTCATACCCGTCCTCCGGGAAATCACCCTCCCGGAATGGTTTTCTCACCCGTCCCCACGATCGCCTTGACCTGGATTCGTGGGCGGCCGGGCGGCCATCGAACCGTACCGCTCGACATGCGGCCCAGAGGAGACGATCCCCACGGTGGGGTGATGCAACTTCCGAACCGTGCCGAACGTTCACGATGTATACCATCTGGAAAGGGTTTGACAAGAGGGGGTCCAGATCACAATGGAAGACCAGTGCTGGCGCGCGCCAAGCCCTGGGAGGCCATAGTCAATTTGGGGGCGTTGGCGCCACACGGCCGTTATAAAACGGCTGGTTCGGTGGAGAGTGGTTGCGGATGCTTATTCCACGTTGATGCTGACCTGGCGGGGCTTTTCTTCTTCCGGTTTGGGAATCGTAATCTTGAGAACACCATTTTTAAAGCCTGCGCTGATACTGTCCGTGCGGATCATGGCCGGTAAGGCAAACGATCTTCCGAATTTTCCGAAGACACGTTCGCTGCGGTAATAGCTGCCGTTGCCGATGGCGCTGTCCACCATCCGCTCACCCTGAATGGAGAGGACGTTGTCCTTGATCTCGATACGGACCTCGTTTTTGTCGACACCGGGGATTTCCACGAAAATCAGGATCGCCTCGGGGGTATCCACGATGTCCACAGGGGGTTGCCACGTGCCCATGGCGTCGCCGTCGTAGCTGCCCGGCTGCACAAAGACATCCTCGAAAAGGCGGTTGATCCCCTGCTGAAGACTGGCAATTTCCCGTGCCGGGCTCCATTTGATGATGGCCATAGGATTCTCCCTTCGCTGCTAAAGTGAGGCGATAAAAACGATAACTACACTGAATTATTAGTTAATCATATTGTCATTGCTGTCAAGGTGGTGCGTGGTTGCCCTGGTTGGCAGGAGAGCTTTTTTCCTTATGGCGGTCAGGGGTGATCCTTGACGCTTCCGCAAATCGGTTGGCGAAAAGGGTGCCAGGGGTAAGCGGCCGCTTGCCCCCAGGGCCTCACGGCCCACGGAACAGGTGTGCGCTGGATGGGGATCGAAAAAGAGGCCCCGTTTTCGCATCCGCCGGCGCCAGCCCGTATCGCCATCCGGGGCTTGGAAGCGCCTCCTCAGAGTTTTTCCATTTAGGGCTTTGATCGGGCCGGATAT
>JASFFM010000032.1:0-19072 GCA_050124295.1 Desulfobacterales bacterium
AGAGGGTCTGGGGCCGGATCATGGCAACCTCCAGTCCCTGCTCCTTGAGGACGTCAATCGCCGTGCGGCAAACCCGGCTCATGGTCCCGTAGCTTACGATCAAGGCACGGTAATCGCCATCCATATTATAAGGCTCATAACGCACGTCGTCGCGCTGCATGCGCTGATATTTATCTTTCAGCAACAGGTTGTGGCTGTTGAGCTGCACCGGATCGAGGAAAAGGGATTTGACCAGGTTGGGTGTATCGCCCCCGCGGCTCTCGATGCCGTTGGTCGCCCAATCGTCCTTGTTGACCGGATTCGATCGAAGATTCTCAGGGAATTCGACGGGTTCCATCATCTGACCGATCAGTCCGTCGCCCAGAATCATGACGGGATTGCGGTATTTTTCGGCGATGGGGAAGGCCTCCATGACCATCTCGACCGCTTCCTGCACGCTGGCCGGGGCCATGACAAAAAGGCGATAATCCCCATGGCCGCCGCCCTTGGTGGCCTGGAAGTAATCGCCCTGGGAGGGCAGAATACCGCCCAGTCCGGGCCCTCCACGCATAATGTTCACGAACACCGCCGGGCACTGGGCGCAGGTGATATAGCTCAAAGCCTCACTCATCAGGCTGATACCCGGACTCGATGAGGTGGTGAATACCCGGGCACCGCATCCGGCGGCGCCGAAGATCATGTAGCCCACGGCGACTTCGCTCTCGCCCTGCAAAAAAACGCCGCCGACCTCTTCCATTCTGCGGGAGAGATATTCGGCCACTTCGGACTGGGGGGTAATCGGATAGGCAAAATAATTCAGGCATCCCGCTCGGATAGCCGCTTCCCCGATGGCCTCGTTGCCCTTCATGAGGACTTTTCCCATATCTCCTCCTGATCGTCAGCTTTCGGCAGCGGTGTCTTCTGCCTCCACGATTTGAATGGCCACATCCGGGCACATGGTGCAGCAGATGGCACAGTGGATACAATCTTCCGGACGCGCCTGATAAGCGGGGAAATACCCCTTGGCATTGAGTTCTTTCATGAGTTCCAGAACATTCTTGGGGCAAACGGCCACGCACAAGCCGCACCCCTTGCAACGTTCACGGTCAATTTGGTGTAAGTAGGTCATAGCGTTGACTCCTTAGGATCTGCCAGTCGATCCACCGGGCGGACCGAATTTCTGGGCAGCACCGGCGCCCGCCATCTGCCAGGGCATGATGAGCTGCCGCTGAATGGGCAGGACCGGACATCCGATCACGTTAAGATCTAACCTGTCGATAAGCGCCTGGGGGGCGGTTATAAATGCCAGTGGCAATCCACTGGCCCGACTCACCTCCGACGCAAACCGATAACCCTCCCGAACTGTGTCCGGCGTGGTAGCCGCCATTAGATGATCGTTGCCGATCCAGCCGTTGACGGACAGATGGGCCGCCGCCTCGATTTCCGCACGCATGGCCTGGCATCCGGCCACCGTATTGGTATTCGGGCGGTGGGAATTGATCACCTGCAGCATCTGAACTTTCTGGCCGCGAAAGGCATCGGCCAAAGAGGCCAGCACGGTGGCCCCGGCCTCATCACCACCCACGTCCAAAATGGTCAATGGACCAGCCCTGCGAATGGCGCCGGAGACCGCCGGGCTTACGATGGGTAAATCGGCATTTAGGTAGGGCGCGGGTGGAAGGACCAGATCGATAGCGTTGGCTTTGAGCAGATCACGGGCTTCCCGGGTTCGAAAATACGGGTTGACGAGATCCAAATCGACCAACCGCACATCGTCTTCCCGTGGCCGGCAGGCAAGGGCCAGGTTGATGGCCACCTCGGTCTTGCCGCTGCCATAATTGCCGACGATGACGACAATGCCTTGAAATCGAATGTCCAATCAGACCCTCATGCCCGGATCTTCCCCCAATACCGGGAAATGCTACCGTTTGCGCGCATGGCCCGGTTTTGCGACAAATGTGCTGTGTATTGGTTATTCGCTAAATTGTCAAGCGTTGCCAGGCCCCTGATGCCAGGTCCGCAACCGCCGCTGGCTGATGTATCTGGCAGACAGGGCCTCCTCTATGACATCGCTCCCCGGACCGTCCTTCCACTACCGCGCACGTATTGAAAAAACAGGCCAATTCCGTTACATAGGCCCGCATAGGCAAATCGGCACCCCAGGAAAGGAAATCGCCCATGAATCCCATAAAGACCGGGCTCGACATGCTCATCAGCGACGGCCACCCCTGGATTAGGAACGCCCGTTTGGGGTTGCTGTGCAACCCCGCCTCGGTCGATGCGCAATTCAGGCACGCCCGGGACCGGCTCGGGTTGCGATTTCCCGGACAGCTCAAAGCGCTTTACTCGCCGCAGCATGGATTCCACGCCGAAAAACAAGATAATATGATTGAATCCGACCATATGACCGATACCGTTAGCGGTCTGCCGGTATATAGCCTTTACGGTGAAACACGGATTCCCACCCCGCAAATGCTGACGCCGATCGATGTGCTGCTGGTGGACCTTCAGGACGTCGGCACCCGGGTCTATACATTCATCACCACCCTCGCCTATTGCCTGGAGACGGCAGCGGCCACCGGAACCCGCGTCATCGTTCTGGACCGCCCCAATCCCATCAACGGCCGGGACGTGGAAGGCAATGTGCTAGAACCCGAATGGCAGTCCTTTGTCGGGCGCTTTCCCATTCCCATGCGTCATGGCATGACAATCGGAGAAATCGCCCGGCTCTTCAACACGCATTTCGCTTTAGGGGCCAACTTGGCGGTCATTCCCATGCAGGGTTGGCAGCGGGAAATGTTTTTTTCCGATACCGGGCTACCGTGGGTGGCGCCCTCACCCAATATGCCCACCGCGGCCACGGCGCTGGTCTACCCCGGTCAGGTGATCTGGGAAGGCACCAACATCTCAGAAGGGCGCGGCACATCACTGCCATTTGAGATCTTCGGGGCGCCTTTCCTGCAAACGGAACCCATCCTTGAATTCATCGACGGTCCCGAGGTGCCCGGAGCGATCCTGCGGGCATGCCTATTTGAGCCGACCTCCGGCAAGCACGCCGGAAGGGCCTGTAACGGTTTCCAGATTCACGTCACCAACCCGGATCGCTATCGTCCCTATATCACCTCGCTGGAACTTCTGCAGGCCATCGTGCACCATCACAAAAACGATTTCCAATGGAAATCAGACCCCTATGAATACGAGTTCGAAAAACCGGCCATCGATCTCATTCTGGGCAGCCATCGTCTCCGTCAAGAGATCATCGCGATGACGCCCGTCGCCAGTCTGGCATCATCTTGGCATGACGAATTGGCGCGTTTCACTGCACTGCGGCGGTCGTATCTGCTCTATGAAAGGGGCTAAAATCCCGTCCAGAATAGACATCAGGATTTCGATACCGTGCCACGGGATCCGCAAACCGTGTGGCCCGGTCCGTATGCTGACGGGGGCCTAGTGATGGCCCCCGTGCCGTGCCATGACACGCTTTGAAACCAAGCCCATCATGCGTGAATCGAACAGGGGCACTGCTTGCGGCCGACACCGCCAGGTACGCTTGGATTTTTGGGAAAAGGGTACGGGAGCGCCAGCGTCGGAACCCTGCCGAATCCGGATGTGTCACCCGTTGGAGGCCTCCCGGAGCGCCGCGGTGCGCCATGCGATCGCAAGCGCCGGATAAGGCCGACAGGAATGCCGCGGGCTTGCCCGCCGGGTGCAAAGGGTTACCGGACCCATTTCGCGCAACCTTCCGTTGAGACAGGGAAGAAATGCATCCCCGCAAGTCGGCAAAAACATTTTCATGAAATGTTCGAACTGACCTGCCGCCGGTGACCACCCGTAAAAAAAGCCCCGGCGCCGCTAAGCGCCGGGGCTTTTCAGTGATTTAAGCGAATCAACTGCTCTTTAGGCTCTCGATTTCCTGCTTCAGTTCGTCAATTTCCTGTTTGTACTTGTCCACATCGTCTTCCGATCCGATCGGGCTGCCGATAGAATCATCTTTTTTCCAGGTGTCCTTTAGTTCATCGAATCCCAGGTAAATCGCCAGCCCACCGCCCAGGAGCAACATCAGGGGAATGGCACCGGCCAGAAGCGTCAAAAAAGGAGACCACCAAACCACAAGACCGATAAGACCAAGAACAGCGGCTGCCGCCCCACCTACTAACGTTTTCATATGGATTTTTCCTCCTTAGCAAAAAAAGTTTTCAGATTCGGAAACTTTCTAGGGTTTATCACCGAGCTTTCCGGATTGAACCCCTCAGGCAGCGTTTCGGCACCCGCCCGAGACAACGGGGATCGAATAGGATTCCGCTTACTGGATTTGTCCGTATCGAACAAAAGACGACGACAGAAGAAATTGATTCTGTTGGTATGGCCACAAAATCTGGTTTCGGATAACACATCCGTTTTCGTTTAACAAGTGTATTTTTCCCGATCCGTGGTGCAAATGGATGTTGGCCGGGACTTTGGGGCATGGCCCGATAGGATCGACGAGATCTTCCACAGACTTAATCGTTGCAACGCCTTTAGCGTTCTGCTAATTTTCAGATCTTGTGGTCATCGAACCCTTCGACGATGGGTGGACGGGCCACGAATCAGCATCTTGTTTGCCAAATGCGGAACAGCTGACGCACATCATGGGACGGGACGCAGCATGGCCATCGCCGCCAAGCGCAAGTGGGCGCGTATTCAATCCGTTCTGAAACGGTGGAACCAGCGCCTTCTCAAGGGCACCTACCACCACTACGCCTGTTTTTTGCCCGAAAACCCGGGCCACCTCCTGTCCTGGGCCCTGAAAGTTTTCTACCGCGGCGTTACCTTGGCTCCCAACCAAGCCGCCGTCCTGAAGCATTTGCCCCGCAACGCCATTCCCGTCTATGTCACCAAACGCAAAAGCGTTTTCGAGCGTCTGTTTTATCACACCCGCTACCGCGACACCCGCTACCCGGTGCCGACCGTGGCCTTCGACTATGCGCTGTTCCTGTGTCAGCCCATGTCGCGAATATTCAGGATGTTGCTGGCCCGGCTGGATTATTTCTGCCGGCATTTCACCTTCCCGAATGCCTACGCCAGTGGCTATTATGCGGCGGCCCTGCGCACCGGTCAGGCCGGCTTGCTGTCGCTGGTGGAGCCACGTGGATTCCACCGTCGTTTCGTCAAACAGAAAGAAGACCCCATCCATTTTTTGCTTGACTTACAATCCACCACGAAACGCCCCATCTATCTGATCCCGCAGTTGATCATTTACAAGAAGGACCCCGAGAAGGCGAACCCATCCCTCTGGGATTTTTTATTCGGCCCCGAGAAACCGTTGGGCGGCTGGCGCCGTGTGGCCATGCTGATCAAGAAACCGGGCCGCACCTTTGTCGAAATCAGTGAACCGCTGAATCTGCAAGTGTTCCTGTCCCACCCCGATATTCGAGGTCGTGACCCCGCCTACCAGACGCTTGTGCTGCGGCGCAACTTGTTGTTGCAACTCCATCGTCATCGGCAGAGCATCATGGGACCGGTGTTAAAATCCCGGCTGGAAATCAAGGAAAACGTTCTTACGACAGGCGCCTTGCAGACTTTGGTGAAAGACCTGGCCGAATCCGAAGACAAGCCGGTCACGCGACTGCTGAAAAAAGCCGACGACTATTTCGAGGAAATCGCGGCCCACTACCGCCCCTGGACGATTAGAATCTATGAGGCTCTGCTGACCTGGATCATCAACACCATGTTCGATGGTTTCATCGTGGACCAGTCTGGTCTCGACCGTCTCAAGACCGTGTCCCAGAAAAGCCCTCTGATCCTGCTGCCCAGCCATAAAAGCCATATAGACTACCTCATGCTTTCCTACGTCATGTATCGCAACAACATGCCTTGCCCGCACATCGTGGCCGGCAAGAACCTCTCGTTTTGGCCCCTGGGACCGATTTTCCGAAGCGCCGGAGCCTTTTTCATGCGACGGACGTTTAAAGGTGCGCCCCTGTACGCGAATGTCTTTGCGACCTACATCTACAGATTG
The DNA here is from genome assembly GCA_050124295.1 of Desulfobacterales bacterium. Taxonomy (GTDB): domain Bacteria; phylum Desulfobacterota; class Desulfobacteria; order Desulfobacterales; family UBA5852; genus JABZFP01. The sequence goes on from JASFFM010000032.1 coordinate 5,978, forward strand.
CTGCAGGAAGGTTTCAACATCGAGGTGTTTATCGAAGGCGGGCGCAGCCGCACCGGAAAGCTGCTTTCTCCCAAAACCGGACTTTTATCCATTTTGCTGGATGCTTATCGCCAAGGCGCCTGTGACGACCTTATCCTGGCCCCGATTTTCATCGGCTATGACAAAGTCCCGGAAGAGAAGGCCTATCTGCATGAATTGGAGGGGGGCAAAAAAGAGCCCGAAAGCCTGGCGCAGGTCATCAAGGCCCGCAAGGTGCTGAAAAAGCGCTTCGGTAAAATTTACATCGAGTTCCATGACCCCATGTCCTTGAACGAATTGCTGATGCGCAACCGCATGGATCTGGAAACGATGGACAAAGAGGCCATAAGCGCCTTCTGCCGGAACATCGGCCATCGGGTGATCAATGCCATCAATCGCATCGCCATCATTACGCCCCATGCCCTGGTGGCCGCCTCGGTTCTCCACCAGCCGACCACGACGTACACATATGATGCGGTCGCCAGCGTTGCCGGGACCTACCTGAAACATCTCCATTTTCACGATTACAAGCTGGCCGACACCCTGATTATGGCCCCCGATCACGCGCTGGAGCAGGCCTTCGAGGCCTATGTTCAGAGGAAGTTCATCGAGACCGTATCCAAGAAAAATAGTCCCCAAGGCCAGGCCGTGCGCTATCGGACGATCGCCGATAAACGCCCTAGTCTGGAATACTACAAGAACAATTGCGTGACCTGCTTCGTTCCGGCCGCGCTGACATCTCTGGCCATCCTGGAACGGGATGCTTTCCAGTTTGTATCCACGGATCTGCATGAGCGCTACCGCTTCCTGCAGGACTTGTTCAAATACGAATTCGCTTATGACATCGAGAAATCGACGGAAATTTATGTCCGCAAGAGCATCAAGGCTTTTATCGATGATGCGGTGTTGATGCCGCATCCCACCTTGCCGGACACCTATAACATCACCTCGGCCGGCCTGCGCAAGCTGCGCCTTTTCGCCGGGTTCCTGAAGGCCTACTTTGAAGCCTATCGGGTGGTTCTGACCCAGCTGGGGGCTCAGCAGAGCAGTGATGTGGGATATAAAGAGCAGGCTAAAAAATTCGCCGCCCTGGGTACCCGGATGCTTAAACAAGGCGCAATCGAATGCCCGGAAGCCTTGTCACGGGTCACCTTCAACAATGCCCTGACCTTCTTCAACAGCCGAGATATCGCCTGCAATGAAGACGATCAGGAAGCCCGCCCGTACAGGGATGCCCTCAAATGCTACCTGGGCCTGCTGCAATGAGAGCGGTGCCATGACCCGCAGGACCTCCATCCGATGATCGCCCTCGTTCTGGCAGCCGGCTTGGGCACCCGACTGCGCCCCTACAGCGCACACACCCCCAAACCCCTGTTCACGTTGAACCGGCAGCCCCTGCTGGATATCATGATCCAACGCCTGATGGCCGACGGCGTCCGGACCGTCATCGTCAACACCCACCACCACCATCGGCAGATTGAGGATTTTCTTCAGCGGCAGTCCTATGCCGCCCGCGTTATGACGCGTTACGAGCCGGTCATCCTCGGCACCGGAGGCGCCATTCGCAACACGGCCGACATCTGGCGCGGGGAACCCCTGCTGGTGGTCAATAGCGACATTGATACGGACATCGATTTCAAGGCCCTCTATCGGTTTTTTACCGATCGCGGCCGACCCGTAACCCTTGCGCTTTGCGATGATCCGGCCTTTAACACGGTGGCCGTCGACGCGAGCGGTCATGTCACGGGTTTTAGAGGCGCATCCGGCACGGGCGCCGATTCGGCCGCCCGCGGGTTGACGTTTACCGGCATCCAGGTGCTCGACGAAGCGGTTCTGCCTTATCTTCCCGCAGACGGATTCGCGAGCAGTATCGATGCCTATCAGGCCATGCTCGCCGACGGTCATCACATTGCGGCTTACGTGCCCCACCCGCTGCAATGGTCGGATCTGGGGACACCCGAGCGCTACTTGGCAAGGGCCCGCGAACTGATGGCCAGTCAGGCCTTGACCCAAGTGGGAACGGCGCCAAACGCGGCCGCGGCCCAGTGGCAGCATCTGCCCGGGGATGGTTCCGACCGGCAATGGCACCGCCTGCGCGCCGGAAAAACCACGCTGATCGTTGCCGAACATGGGATCAAACCCACGGCGCGCACCTGCGAAGCGGAAGCGTTTGTCGCCATCGGGCGGCATCTCCAGCGGCAGAAGATCCCCGTACCGCAGATTTTCCTGGAAGACGCGTTTGCCGGACTGGTGTTTTTGGAAGACCTGGGTTGCACCAATTTTCAAACCCATGTCCAGGCCGCCCCCCACCTGTCGGCAATCGAAAACGATTATCGCCAATTGATCGACATTTTGGTGGCCATGTCCTTCAAGGGGGCCCAAGGCTTCGACCCGCTATGGACCTACCAGACCCGCCGGTATGACCGGGAGGTCGTTTTGCAGAATGAATGTCAATACTTCGTTGACGCTTTTCTGAACGGTTACCTGGGTTTGAACGTGGCTTACGAAACGCTGGCGCCGGAGTGCCGTCAACTGGCGGAATGGATCATCGCGGTTCGGCCGGTAGGCTTCATGCACCGGGATTTCCAGTCACGCAACATCATGGTTCGGGATGCACGCTTTTACTTGATCGATTTTCAGGGGGGCCGGATCGGCCCCCCGCACTATGACCTGGCCTCCCTGCTCATCGATCCCTATGTGGATTTGCCGTCGACCCTGCGCGAAAGCCTGCTGACCTATTTCACGGCTCAACTGACCCAGCGCACCGGTATCCGTCCTGCGGAGCTAGAGGAAGGCTACCGCCATTGCGCCCTGGCCCGCAATCTGCAGATTCTGGGGGCCTATGGGTTTCTGACCCACCGCAAAGGCAAGCGACAGTTTGCCCCCTACATCCCCGCTGCCGTGAGAAGCCTGCAACAAAACCTTGCCCGGCACGACCCAAACGCGTTTCCGATGCTCGCCAGGCTTGCCTACGAGATCATACCGACCCATCTGTCCCAACGTTGATCGGTCCGGGCGCGTCCCAGGGGCCGAACAGGGATCATATTAACGCCAAGCCCGTTCGAGAATATGGTGACGGCCACCCCGCCCATTGCCTTGGACGGTGTTGGCAAAGACTTCATTTTAGGCGCAAAGCAGAGGGGGACTGGAAGCGCAGCGCAATCCGTGTTATGGCGAACTAGGCAATCGCCAAGGGTAACCCCATCTCTCAAAGGAGACATCCAATGAAGGCTGTCAAAGTCATGGTCAATGGCCTACCGGGCAACGTCACCCGTTTGATCGCAGAGCACATCGTCCGCGATGCAACCTTGACATTGCTGCCCTATTCATTGACCGGCCCGGAAATCGATATCGAGCGCATGGCGATAGCGGACCAGGACATCGAATTGATCGCCCCCGACCGCCGGGACGCGTCCATCATGGCGATCAAGGACGACTGCGGCCCCTTTATCAGTATCGACTTCACACACCCTTCGGCCGTCAATCGCAATGCTCGCTTCTACTGCACCCACGGCCTGCCTTTCGTTATGGGAACCACCGGCGGCGATCGCCAGCAACTATATGAAACGGTGACCAAATCGCCCATCTCCGCCGTTATCGCCCCCAACATGGCCCGCCAGATTGTCGGCCTGCAGGCCATGCTGGCCCACGGTGCAGAGAACTTTCCAGGCCTTTTCGAGGGCTATACCCTGACGGTGCGCGAGAGCCATCAACAGGGAAAGGCCGACACCAGCGGTACGGCCAAAGCCATGGTGAAATATTTCAATGCCATGGGGGTTGAATTTGCCGACGACCAGATTCAAAAGGAACGTGATCCGGCCGTTCAGAAGAAGCAGTGGAACATTCCGGAGGCTTATTTGGGCGGGCACGGCTGGCACACCTACACCTTAACCTCGGCGGATGGTACGGCCCTCTTCGAATGGAAGCACAACATCAATGGCCGCGAAATCTACGTCGAGGGCACACTCAAGGCGATTCGCTATCTGGAAGGGAAAGTAGCGGACGGATCCCACGGCCGTGTCTTCACCATGATCGATGTTCTCAAATCGACCTGAAGGCCGTAGACAGACCCCCTCTACATCGCCGAAGAGGGGCTTCGGCATCGCAGGGGCGAATGGGGGCCGTGCAGGGCGGAATCAAACGGGCGCGCGGAACAAGGCACGCGCCCCCATCCGGCATCATTGTTGGCCGATCAGATCGCAGGCCTGGGCAAGGGCATCACCCAATTTCTCGGGTTGGCTGCCGCCGGCCTGGGCCAGGTCGGCTTTCCCACCACCCCCCCCGCCCACAAGGGCCGACAAGGCCTTGACGATGGTTCCGGCATGATAGCGATCCGTCAGGTCCGCGGTGACGCCGACAATCAGGAGCGCCTTGCCGCCGCTGGCGGCTCCCAGGACAACAATCCCCGAGACGATCTTGTCACGAAAGCGATCCACCATGTCCCGCAGATCCGCCGGGCTGTCCACGTTCACCATGCGCGCCAAAACCTTCACACCGTTGACCAGACGCACATCGCTTTGCGCTTCGGCGACCGAACGCGAAGCCAGGCTTGATTTCAAATGCGCCACCTCTTTTTCCAAAGCCCTGTGCTCCGCAAGGAGTTTGTCGATCCGGTGGGGCACATTCAAGGGCGCATCCTTGAGCCGGCGGGCGGCTTCCAGAAGCATGGCCTCGGTCTTTTGGATGTGGGCTAGCGCCGCGGCACCCGTCAGGGCCTCGATGCGGCGCACCCCGGCAGCCACGCTCGACTCGCCCGTAATCTTGAATAACCCGATGTCGCCGGTTTGGGCAACATGGGTTCCACCGCACAACTCCTTGCTAAAATCAGCGAGGGAGACCACGCGTACGCGATCACCGTACTTTTCCTCGAAGAGCGCGGTGGCACCGGATTGGAAGGCCTGATCGGCATCCATTTCTTCGGTATGGGCGGCCACATTGGCCTGAATCCGCGCATTCACCCGGGCCTCGATGTCGACGATGGTCTCCGGCGTGATCGGGCTGAAATGCGAAAAATCGAACCGCAGGCGATCGGGCGCCACGAGTGATCCGGCCTGTTTGACATGGTCGCCCAAGACTTCCCGCAGGACGGCATGCAGGATATGGGTGGCGGTATGATTGCGCGCCGTGGCCTGGCGCGCCGCCGCGCTCACGGACAATCGAATGGGATCCCCCTTGCCAAGCTGCCCCGTCACGATCCGACCTTTATGAATGATCAGGCCGGTGGGATCCTTCACGGTCTCGGTGACATCCACCTGCAATCCGTCGCCGGCCGGAGCGCCAATCGTGCCGATATCGCCGGCTTGCCCGCCGGCTTCCCCGTAGAAAGGCGTGGCTTCGGCCACGATCTCCACGGCGTCGCCGGCCGACGCCGATGCCACCTCGTGGCCCTCTTTGACCAGCAGCAATACCCGGCTGTCCGCCGTGAGGGCATCATAGCCTTTGAATTCGGGTTTAAAACCCTTGGCCGAAAGTGTCCGGAAGGCTTCGCTGGTTGCGGTAAACGCTGTTACCGAGCGCGATTGCTCGCGCTGGTGATCCATGGCCGCATCGAATCCGTCCATGTCCAGGGTCATGCCTTCATCCCGGACCACATCGCGCACGATATCGACCGGAAACCCAAATGTATCGTAGAGTTTGAAGATAATTTGTCCCGGTACCAGGCGCTCGTTTCGGGCCCGTAAATCCTCCAGGGCCTCGTTCAAAACGCGTAAACCATGATCGAGTGTCTCCGAAAAGCGTACTTCCTCGTTTTCGATCACGCTGGTGATATAGGCCTCCGCTTCCGACAATTCCGGATAGGCGGGTTGCATGATGGTCATGACCTGCCGGGCGGTATCATGCAGAAACGGCTTCGTTAGGCCGATGTTGCGCCCATAGCGGATGGCCCGGCGCATGATCCGCCGCAGAACATAGCCCCGCCCCTCGTTGGACGGCAACACGCCGTCGCCGATCAGAAAGGCGGCGGCCCGACTGTGGTCGGCGATCACCTTCATGGCGACCCCGGCTTCGACCGATTCGTCCACAGCACGCCCGGCCAGTTCTTCGGTGCGTCGGATGATGGGGACAATCAGATCGGTATCGAAGTTGGAGGAAACGTCCTGCAGCACGGAGACGATACGCTCTAGGCCCAGGCCGGTATCGATGCTGGGTTTGGGCAGCGGTGCCATGGACCCGCTCACATCGCGGTTGAACTGCATGAAAACCAGGTTCCAAATCTCGAGAAATCGATCGCAGTCACAATCGACGCCGCAGTCCGGGTTGTTCAGGGTACAGTCGCCGCCCCGGTCCAGATGAATTTCCGAGCAGGGCCCGCAGGGGCCGGTGTCCCCCATGGCCCAGAAATTTTCCTCCTCCCCCAGGCGAACGATCCGCTCTTTGGGCACCCCGACCAGCTTACGCCAGAGGTCGTGGGCCTCATCGTCGTCGAGATAGATCGATACCCAGAGTTTGTCGGCCGGCAGCCCATACCCGTTGGTCAACAAATCCCAGGCAAATTCGATGGCCTTTTCCTTGAAATAATCCCCAAAGGAAAAATTGCCCAGCATCTCGAAGAACGTGTGGTGACGGGCGGTGTAGCCGACGTTTTCGAGATCATTATGCTTGCCGCCCGCCCGCACGCATTTCTGCGAGGTCACGGCGCGATTATAGCTCCGTTTCTCTTCCCCCAGAAAGGTGCGTTTGAACTGGACCATGCCGGCATTGGTAAACAGCAGGGTCGGGTCGTCCGCCGGCACCAGGGAAGAACTCCGTACCGTCTGGTGGTCATGCTTGGCGAAATAATCCAAAAACGTCTGCCGTGCTTCATTTCCCGTCATTACCATTTCTCCTTACCGTCCGGAAGCCGTTCGCTTGGGCCTCGGAGGCCGGCCCGCTCCTCCGGCCGGCTCCGTGACGATCACCTCGAACGGACAGCATTGCTCATTCACCGGCCTCTTCGTCACGCGCTTCGGCAACCTCATCGAAGCCCAATTTCTGGCGCACGCGGCCCAATACTTCGTTATAAATGTCCTCATTGGCTGCAAAAAATTTCTTGACATTCGCCCGCCCCTGTCCGATTCGCTCGCCATTGTAGGCGTACCAGGAGCCGCTTTTTTCGATGATGGCGCACTCCACGCCGACATCCAGGATCTCGCCGGTTTTGGAGATGCCTTCACCGTAAATAATGTCGAACTCGGCCTCCTGGAAGGGCGGCGCCATCTTGTTTTTGACCACCCGCACGCGGGTGCGGTTACCGGTGACCTCCTGGCCTTCCTTGATCGCGCCGATGCGCCGGATGTCGAGCCGCAAGGATGAATAAAACTTCAGGGCGTTTCCGCCGGTGGTGGTCTCCGGATTGCCGAAAACAATGCCGATCTTCATCCGGATCTGATTGATGAAAATCACGGAGGTCATGGTCTTGCCGATCGTTCCGGTCAACTTGCGCAGCGCCTGGGACATGAGGCGTGCCTGAAGCCCCATGTGGGAATCGCCCATCTCGCCTTCGATTTCGGCCCTCGGCACCAGGGCCGCCACCGAGTCGATAACGATGATATCGACCGCCCCGCTGCGAACCAGCATGTCGGCAATTTCAAGCGCCTGCTCGCCCGTATCCGGCTGAGACACGAGCAGTTCGTCGCAGTTGACACCCAGATTGCGGGCGTAACTGGTATCCAAGGCGTGTTCCGCATCGATGAAGGCCGCGATGCCGCCCTGATTCTGAAATTCGGCCACCGCGTGCAGGGCCAAGGTGGTCTTGCCGCTGGATTCCGGTCCGTAGATTTCAATCACCCGCCCCCGGGGGATGCCACCGATGCCCAGCGCCTTATCGAGCGCCAGGGAACCGCTGGAAATCGCAGGCACCTTGACCACCTCCCGGGCACCGAGCCGCATGATCGAGCCCTTGCCGAACTGGCGCTCGATCTGGGTCATTGCCGAAGCAACCGCTTTTTCTTTATCCGGTGTAATCGCCATAAACTCCTCCTGACATGCTGGCCACAGTAGAATTTAGAAACATCGTCGTCCGTTTTCGTCCCCCAGGCTTGGGGAAAAGCGGCTTCTGCCGGCCGCCGCGGCGCGCGGGTGGATAAAACGTCCGGGGCCGCGCCTTGGTGGCAGACACCCTCAGGCTGCCGATGCGCCCAGCGCCACCTGGCTGATGATATCATAAACCGCGCCCGCCGGTCGCAGTTCACTGCGGTAAAGCCCCAGGTTTTGGCCCCTAAAGGAAACAGATTCGCTGGGTTCGCATCGGGTAAGAAATTTTCCGATGCCGGGATCGAACGGCCGGCGCCCCTTGGCGCGCGCGATGGTCAAATGGCCTCGGAAGGATCGCTTCTCCGGGAGCCATCCCAGCGTGGTCAAACCATCGTCGATATCCCTTTGCAGATCGACCAGAGGCGTGCTATCACCGCTGACACCCATCCACAAGACACGCGGCCGGCGCCGATTCGGAAAACCGCCCAGCCCATGCACGGTCAGGCGCAGGGCCGGGTGACGGGCGGCCACAGCCCTCAGCACGGCCTGCACCGCGGCAACCTTTTCCGGGGGCAGAGGCCCCAGGAATTTCAATGTCAGATGCATGCCGGCGGGCCGCACCCAGCGTGCCCGCAGACCTTGCCCGGCCAGGCAATGCTGCACCTTCTCAAGGAAGTCGATGACCGTATGGGGTAACGCCAGGGCAATAAAAGCCCGGAAGGCGTCGGGCCTGTCGGAACCACGCATGACGGCAGGCTCCCTCCACTGGGGCGCCCAAGCCATTCGCGCTCAACTGGACGGCAGGGTGGCTTGGGGCTCGCCGATCAAAAATTTGCCCTTCGAAATCCAATCTTTGAGCATGGCGGCGATTTCGCGCGCTCTGACCATGCTGGAAAGCGGCACGGTTTGCACCGAGTGGCCCTCCAGTTCGATGGTTCCCTCACGCAGTTGGGCATAGTTTGCCTGGCCCAGGGTCTTGCCGGTGCCCTTGGGATAATCGTGGCTGTAATCGACAATCGGTGCCACGAGATCCGCATCGGATACCGACGTGTAGTTGGCCATCTCCTCGTTCAAGATGGGAATCGGTATTCCCAGACCGACGGACAGGGAGCAGCCATATCCCTGAATACTGGCGCCCACGAGCCATTTGGCGCTCATCCGTTTTAAATCCCCGGTAACGCTAATCGTTCCGGCAGGCGTTACCGGCATGCCTTTGCGGGTCCTTTGGGCGGATGGTTTGTGCTGGGTACCCGCACCGGTGACGTAGCCGATCCCGCCCCCCAGAAAAATCCGGGTCCCGATGCCAATGGTTTTGTAAAAAGGGTCGTTGAACAAGGGGCTCAACTGACCGGCCGAGCAGAAATTGGCATTGGCCGCCCGCGGTTTGAGCGTTCCCATGTAGGTATAAATCGTTTTATTGGAGAGATTGACGGCACAGTTATAATTTTGATAGCCGTTGCGCGGATTGAACAGGGAGGCATAGGGAAGATCTTTCAGGTGAACTTCCTTTTCCAGTCCTTTGCGCGGGTAACAATCCGTGCCATACCCGATGGCCTTCAGATGAACACTTTTCCCGGCCACCAGGTCTTGAATCACATGGCCGCCGCCGTAGCGGAATTCTCCCGGATAGACGCGGTTGAGGGGATCGTCTTCGCAGGGCTCGGTAACGCCGAGATAACAGTCCACCGCAGCCACACCGCCGTAGGCGGGGACGTTGTTCAACCAGACCCGTGAGGCTTTGATCGCCGGAGCGGAATGGCCGAAATTGATGAACGCGCCGGAGGAGCACATCGGCGCAAAAGTCCCCGTGGTCACGACGTCGACATGACGTGCCGCTTCCTCGGGGCCCTCTTCAGCCACGATGTCGATCATTTCTTCAGCGGTGACCACAACCACTTGACCGGCTTTGATTTTCTGGTTTATCTCCGCGTAGGTTTTAGTGACCTTATGTTTACGCATGGCCTGCTAACGTACCTTTCTCCATGATTTAAGCTTTAGGTTGCGGATACCCCTTCCCTCGCGCACATCCTTCAACCCGTGGGGCGCCGCGCACCGCATGGTGCCGTTGCGGGCCAAGCAACGCCCCCGGGCGCTTAATTTTGAGTGCCTTTGGCGGTATTCACCAACTCCAGTTTGGTCAGAATGTTGTCGTTGATCCAGTGGGCGTCCCACCATTCGATTGGATTGACAAACGTATCGTTGACCATCATCCCGAAGTGCAGATGATCCCCCACGGCAAGGCCGGTAGCACCGGTTTTGCCGATGATATCGTTTTTTTGCACCCGGCCTCCCGGGGTGACATCGATCGAACTCAAGTGGGCGTATTGACTGAAGAGGCCGAACCCATGATCGATAACCACCGTGTTGCCGTAGATCCCCAGGTTGTCGGCAAACACCACCTGCCCGCTGTTGGCGGCCGGAACTGGAGAGCGCTGAACGGAGGCCAGATCCGCCCCCAGGTGGACCTGGCGATCGATTTCAGACCCCTGGTAACGATAGATCCGGTGGTCCGCAAACCGGGCCCGATTGGCCGATTGGGGCAGTCGCAGGAAAACGCCATCCCACAAGACTTGGGGAACGGTCTGGGGGACAAGGCCGACCAGGGTCTCGTAATTGCTTTGGCGCATGTCGCTATTGACCGCCAGAAAAGCTTTACGCAGGTCTGTTTCGCGCACCCCCTCCGCTTCCAGCAGCGGTAACATCCGGTTGCGGATAAATTCTTCGGATATATTCAGGACGTCTTTGCGGAAGGATTTCGGGCGAATACGGCAGTGAAACCCCATCCGCGTCTGGTTGCCGGCAAAATCAGTGGCCCGCACGCGAACCGCGGTATCGGCACCCTGGTCGTAGGATACCGCGAAAAAGACGATCATCAGCTTGGCATCCTGGCCTCCCGCCGGAAAGCCCGGAAAGAAGTGTTCGCCGACCACCACGCCGTGCTCCGGGCAGCTTTCCGAGATGCGATAAACCACCAGACCGGCGCCGCCCTGATTGACGTAGTGCAGTCGGCTGAGGACCTCGATTTGAGGCGCGCGGGTGTCCACCACCAGCGGCAGTTCCATCACCACCAGATTGCCGTGCCACCAGTTGCGCCAGGCATAATCACGGACTTCAATCCGCATCAGCGCATCGCCGTCCTCCAGGGACAACTTGCGGGCATCGATTGTCAAGGGCAGTCGATGGGTCAGCACACCGCTACCGGACCAGACCATCGACCCCTCAAAATGAATATCTTCGAGCATGGTTTCACGCCCCTGCTGGACGACGAAAACACGAACGGCCTGCAGTCCACGCCCACGGTCGGTAATGTCCAGCACGATCTCCCGCGGCTCACCCACAAAAGGTTCCTGCAGATCATGGGTGACATTCGGCAGCTGGCCTTCCATCCGCGGAACGAGATATACCGCCAGCACGATTAGGGGCAGTAGAAGGGCCAGCAGGACAATCCAACGCAATGTTGTTTTCGGTTTCTTTTTCACGTTCGCCATACCAAGTGAGGGTTAAAATTTAAGGGGCTACGCTAACAGGTAACGTATCGATAATCAATGCAAATTTTCGATGATTGACTTTTACCAAACCCCGGGGTAAATGGGGTTTCAATCTCTTTTCGGCCCCTGATGCATGGGGTTGCGCGCCACGGGGAAGGATCCCCGGCAGCCGGCTTCCCGGTCTGTTTGCAACCATGGCAACCAGTCCCCACCTTAAAAGCGTGCCGCTGAATCCTGGAATCAAGCTCACGGGTGACGGATCGCAACATGATCAGCCACGGCAATGCCGGGCACCGGTTTGGCACGCGCGCGACGTTTCTGCCGCCACGTCGCTTTCTCGGGTGCCTTTCCAGGCGTGCGCGACAGTCGTGGCGCCTGGCGGCCGATAAGCGCGATCTCGGGGGGCGGGACAAGCGCCAGAATGGCTTTTAGCACGCTCTATCGCGCCGGGATTGACCCCGTCACCGGAACTATAGACTTCAACCGAGGTGTTATCAGCCACATGACCGGGATCAAAGGGTAATGTTACCCTCCAAACGCCTATTAAAAACGATGCTGGTGATTGGCATCGCCCTGATTCTGGCCTTGCTGGTCATGGTTTTCATAAAGTACCGGGAGATTTCCCAAAATCCGGCCATGCTGGCGGACGCGATTCCGGAAGGCGTGGATATTTCCATCGGCGAAATCCAGCACACGGCGGTTAAGGACGGGCGCAAGCAATGGAGCCTGAAGGCCGCCTCCGCGCAATACAGCAAAAAGACCGAAGAGGCCGTTTTTGAGGATGTGCAGGTAACCTTTTTTATGGATGACGGCCGCGAGGTGATGGTTCAAGGCCGCCAGGGACGCCTTAACACCGAAACCAATAATATCGAAATCGCCGGCGAGGTCATCGCCAGGGATGCCGATTATCAATTGGCCGCGGAAACGATCCATTACAATCATGCCGATCGCCGGATCAACATCCCGACAGCGGTCAAAATCACCAGCCAGGCTTTTGAACTGCAGGCCAACGAAATGACGGTCGATCTGGCATCGGAAACCGCTCTTTTCCAGGGCGAGGTAAAAGGGGTCATCAGTGGAGACAATCGCACGCTGTTTTAGAACCACCGTTTGGAAGCGCGTCCTGCCGGGATTGCTGCTCGTGCTGGCGGCGGCCGGCGGCGGTCTTCGGGCGCAAGAAAACCCTCTGACCTCGCCCCTGAACAGCGAGACGCCGATTAATATAGCGGCCGACCGCCTGGATGTCGACAACCGCAACCGTACGTTTGTTTTCAAAGGCAATGTAAAGGTTGTTCAGGGGACGACGGTCATTACTTCCGAGCAACTCAAGATCTTGTACAGCACCGACGGCAGCCCGACATCGCCCGCAGCGAATGCCGGCGGCCGGATTCGCGACATCGAAGCCAGCGGAAATGTTGTCATTCTCTTCGATGGTCGTACGGCCAAGTCGGATAGGGCGCTCTATTCGGCCGAACAAGATACGCTCACCCTTTTGGGCGACAAGGCCACTGTTATCGACGGCCCCAACACCATTCGCGGCTCCAAAATCACCCTTTACAGGGCCAAGGGCCGTATTACAGTTGAGGGTAGTCGTGATGGACAGGGCAAGGGACGCGTAGAGGTGCTCGTATTTCCG
>JASFFM010000033.1:0-18844 GCA_050124295.1 Desulfobacterales bacterium
TTGCTTCGTCGGCGTGATAGCTGTCAAAGGTGATGGATTGACGGCTGCCGCTGGATACACTGGTGATGTGATGGAACTCTTTTACCATACGGGTCATGGCCAATTGAACCTTTTGAGCAGATTCGGCACCGGCACGTGCTAGCAGATAGCCTTCCGTCATCCGGACCAGACCCAAACCGGCAATGGCGGCCAGGATGCCGACAATGGCCAGACTGGCGATCATCTCGATCAGGGTGAAGCCGCCGGTTCTATGCCTTGCGTCTGCCGTCATGGCCCAAGGTACCAGGTCCCTTTCTTCCATTCCCTCTTCGCCTGCTCAGCGGACCAGCAGGAAGGTCAGGGTGTCGTCTCCGCTGCCGGCGATCACGATCTTTAGAATGTCTTCCGGGGCGGTTCCGTAAACGTCAGTCACTTCATTGCCGGTGGAATCGAATTGGATATAATCGTTGAACAGCACCCGATATTTACCGTAGGCATTGTTCTGATCCGTGCCCGCGCTCCCAATGCTTGATTGAAATGCCGTCCAGGCGGCACCGTCGGATGGCGCGGCCTGGCGGAAGGCGCCAATGATGTTATCCGTGACACCATGCAGGGCCGCATCGGCCGTGAGGCGTTTCATGGCGGTGCTGCTCCGGGTGAGGGCGCTGCCCAGGTACTGGGACATGATCGCGCCCAGGATAACGGCCACCAGCAGGGTGACGATAATCTCCACCAAGGTGAAGCCGGCCTTGTGGGTTTTGTGGGCAGCGGTCATGGGATAAATCCGGTATATCGGGTGACCGTGATGGTTTCGCCGTTGACGGCGATGGTGACAGTGGCCGCGCCGGGGCTGCCCCACTCATCGAAACTTACACTGCCGATGCCCCCTGTGATGGCAACGCCATTGGGCAGGTTATGGGTTGCGGTGCTCTCGTTGGGCAGATTGACGCTGGCCGGCAGGCCATTTTGGAACAGGGTGTAAGAGTTGGTGGTAAAGGATATTCCCCAGCGATCGGTGTTGCCCCCCATGGCCAGGGACTGGGCGAAACGAAGGTGGGCGCGGATGATGGCCGCCTGGGCATAGGCCTCCCGGTCGATATCCGGGGTTCGGCTGACAACAACGGTCATGACCACGGCCAGCACAATCAAGACGGCCAGGACCTCAATCATGGTGAAACCGGTAACACGCCGTAGAGGAGCGCCAAACCTTTTTTTTACCGGGCCGGCCATGCCCATCTGAACCATTCCTCCAAGAATCGACCGATGGAATTGCCCGAGGACGTCCATCGTTGTGCTACCGGCCCTCAGTTAGCCGGTCCCGCCGAACTTAGGTTCTCATTTTAGCACCGAAACCATTGGATTTCCAGCGACACGCGAAAAGGTTAGGGGCCCCATTGGCTGACGGCGCTAGCGTGAGGGAGGTGGTGGGGGCGTCGGCCAAGGTGGCCATCAGCGCGACCAGCGGCCGGCGGACAGTGCCGAGGAGGGTGCGCGCGTCAAAACGGCTGTGGCGGAACCGAACCGAAGGGTGCCGCCAACAATGCTGGCCACGCCCGGCCACTGATAACCGGGCCCCAGATCAACATTCACCTGGCTGAAAGTGGCGGCATCATCGGACCAGCCGTTCTCGGAGAGCATGATATTGGCCCAGACCAGGGCTTCGCGCTGATTTAATTCGGCCATGCCGATATCGAGAGCGCGTTCGTCAGCATTAGCGGCGACATCGATAAAACGCGGTACGGCCACGGCGGCCAGGATGCCCAAGATGATCAATACGGCAATGATTTCAATCAGCGTAAAGCCCTTCTGGTTCTTCATGGGTCGCATATGAACGGTCGTCTCAGTAGCAAGCAGCCAACTGCCCGATGGTCTCGTTCCGAAGAGGGTCCAACCCCACGCCTTGCCCATGACCGCCCACGATACAAACGATGGCCATTTGATGTTTTAGCGTGTCCAGCGACCGGGTGAGGTGCTCGTGGATGGCGTACGAACGAGCGCTGCACTGGCACTGGCGTCATAAATCAGGGTGCCCCCGGTGGCAATTGGTGCTCCCGCCCCTCCCCAGGTGTACGGCGTATCCAAGAGGTAATACGGCTGCCCGTTGATGAGCGCACCGAACACGTCGGTGTCGGCGGTCCAGCCCGAACTCGATAATTTGACATCGGCCCAAAGGAGGGTCTCCCGGCCGTTTAATTCGGCGATGCCGGCATCCAGCGCTCGCTGCTGGGCATTGGCGGTCAAATCGATATATCGGGGCACGGCCACCGCCGCCAGGATGCCCAGGATGATGAGCACGGCAATGATTTCAATAAGGGTGAAGCCGGATTGGTCGTTTAGAATTGATCGCCGTTCCATGGTTTGGGCCTCCACGTCATCGTACCTCGGAGTTGGTTGCATTGATAAATCCTCCGGTTTGGGCTAGTTGGTGGTCTCCAATGCCGCTGGCAACCCCACAGGCATGGCGATTCCATTGATTTCAGGCACAATTAAGCAAATTTTGTACCGTTTTTCAGCGATGGATCGGCATACAAGCGCAAGTTGCTGTTAATATTGCCGATAGTTGTCCACAATGTTGTTAGGGACCGCCTGGTTTCAGGCGCTGCATGCGCCATACTGCAAATATTGGAGCGTTTTCCTTCACGCTTTGTTGGATTTCAACGCCGTCACATCAATCTCGTATTTTTTAATGCGGTGCCAGAGACTGCGCTGATTGATTCCCAATCGCTTGGCGGCCTGAACCTGAATGCCACGGGTCTTTTTTAGGGCATCGATGATCATGCCTTTTTCGATTTCCTTGAGTTTGTCGTCGACGGATGCCTTCTGATCGTCCCCGCTTTCGATCAACCGATGGTTCAACATTCCGGCGATGCTTTCGGGCAAATGGCTGACCGCAATGTCCTCGCCCTGGCTCAGAACGGCGGCCCGTTCGACGGTGTTCTGAAGTTCACGAACGTTGCCGGGCCAGTCATAACCGATCATCATTTGAAGGGCCGGCGATGAAACCCCGACCGCGGGTGCCGTTCGGGCCAGAAAATCTTCCACCAGCAGCGGAATATCCTCCTTGCGGTCCCGCAGCGCGGGTAGTTGCAGGGCAAAGACGTTGATGCGGTAATAGAGATCCTCCCGAAAGGTGCCTTCCTTGACCATCTTGGCCAGGTCTTTATTGGTGGCACAGATGATGCGCACATTGACCTGCACGGTCCGTGTGCCGCCCACCCGGTCGAACTCTTTCTCCTGGATGACGCGCAGGATCTTGGCCTGCAGGGCGAGCGGCATGTCGCCAATTTCGTCCAAGAATATCGTTCCCCTGTGGGCGAGCTCGAATTTACCCAGCTTGCGGCCCACGGCTCCGGAAAAGGCCCCCTTTTCATGGCCGAAGAGTTCGCTTTCCAGGAGATCCGGCGGTATGGCCACGCAATTGAGTTTGACGAAGGGATTATGCTTGCGGTGGCTGTTATGATGAATATTGGAGGCCACCAACTCCTTACCGGTACCGCTTTCACCTAAGATGAGAACGGAGGAATCCGTCGGGGCGACCATCTGGACCCGGCGCAGTAGACCGCGTATGACCCGGCTGTCGCCGATGATTTCCGGGAAAAGCTGCCGTGCGTCGAGTTTGCTCAAAACATCCTCGACGCGCTCGAAAACCGTCTCGAAATGTTTGATTTCATCCACTTGTTTACGGCGGTATTTTTCATCTTCCGGTCGCGATATGACCGGTATGTCATTGGCACGCCGAACGAAGCGCTTGACCGGCACGAGCAGAAGACGGGTGACCACAAGGCCGCAGAAAAAACTGGCCAAGGCGAAGAGCAAGGCCCATAAGTGGACCTGCAGGCTGCCGTCCTGACCGAGACGATGGTAATGCCGGGCCACCAGAAAGGTCAGGAGGGCCGACAGAAAGGCAATCCCGGAGAATATGACCGGAACAATCACGTATAAACTGATGTGGTAGCGAAAATCCTTGATGGCCAAAGCATTCATCCTGGGTCAATGGTACATTTTGGTCAGATCCGCAATGGGCATAAAAATAGCAACGGCAAAAAAACCGACCATGACCGCCAGCGAGATGATCAGGATCGGTCCGATGGCGTTGGTCATTTTTTTGATGGCATATTCCAGTTCTTCGTCATAATGGGCGGCAACTTCTTCCAGCATTTCATCCAGATTGCCGGATTCTTCGCCCACCGCCACCATGTTGATCACCATCGGAGTGAAATAGCGCGCTTTTTTCAGCGGGGACGCTATGCCACGCCCCTCTTCGAGCAGTTCCTTGATCCGATCGAATTCCCGCGCCATGGCTGCGTTGCCAATGGTCGCCGATAGGATCGTCATGGCCTCCAGAATGGCTATGCCGCTGGACTGCAATATGCTGAAGATGGAGGAAAAGCGCGACATGGCCGATTTGACGACCACCGGCCCGATGATCGGGGCCCGAAGGAGCATGTAATCACGCGTAAAGCGACCCCGGTCGGTTCGCAGGTAGAAAAAGGCGGCCGTGGCGATGATCAGGGCCCCCGCCAGCAGCCATCCGCCGTAATTGACCATGGTGTGGTAGATGGCCATGGCGATCTGGGTCGGTAGGGGCAGGGCCACCCCGCTGCGCGAGAGGATGGTCACGAACTTGGGCAAAACGAAGGCCAAGAGAATAATGAACGCCGCCACAAGTAAGGCCAGGACAAATGCGGGATAGAACATGGCCGAACGAATGTCGGAGCGGACTTTTTGCTCGTGCTCCAGAATATATTTCAGCCGCTCCATGACCTTCGGCAGCGAACCACTGACCTCGCCGGCATGGATCATGGCACAATAAAGCGGTGAAAAAACGGCCGGGTGCTGCCGGAAGGCATCATAGAGTTGGGCGCCCTCCTTAATCGCCTGCCGCATGCTGGTGATAATTTTTTCCAGCCGGGGGTTTTCCGTTTGCGCCGCCAGAATGTCGAGCATGGACATCATGGGGACCCCGGCCCGGAAAAGCGTGCTAAACTGTTTGGTGAACAGGATCAGGTCCGCCGTGGGAACATGGCGGAACCACCGTTGGAGATAGGGAAGCGACGGTCTTCGCCAGCCGTCGCCGCGCTCCTGAAGCCGGGATGGTAAAAAACCCCGTCCGGTGAGCAAATCGGCGGCCGCATCGGCCGACTCGGCTTCGACGACACCTTTGAGCGTTTCACCTTTTTCGTTGATGGCCTGATAGGTAAACGTCGGCATAGGGTATCCTAAATCATGACCGCCGAAGCCGCTTCTTCCATGGAAGTGATGCCGTGAACCACCTTGTCGAACGCATCTTCCTTGAGCAGTCTCATGTGACCGGCTTCATGGGCGCTGCGGGTAATTTCATGGGAAGCACAGTTTCTGACGACCATATCCCGGATCTGATCGTCGATCAGCAAGATTTCATATATTCCGATGCGTCCCCGGTAACCCGTATCCTGGCAATGAAAACAACCCCGTCCGCGCAGAAAGCGGGCATCATCAGGGGGGGTGGCGCTCCAGAAGTCGAGGGCCTCGACCGCTGGCTGGTAGGGTTCGCTGCAATTGGGGCAGACCCGCCGAACGAGGCGCTGGGCAAACGAAACGAGCATCACGGAAGCCACCAGGAAAGGTTCGATGCCCATGTCCACGAACCGTGTAATGGCGCCGGCCGAATCGTTGGTGTGGACCGTGCTCAAGACCCGGTGACCGGTCAGGGCGGCCTGTACGGCGATGTTGGCCGTTTCCCGGTCCCGGATTTCACCGACCATGATGACGTCCGGGTCCTGGCGCAGAATGGATCGCAAACCGCTCGCAAAGGTCATTCCGGCCTTGCGGTTGAGTTGGACCTGGCGGATTTTTTCAATGCGGTATTCAACAGGGTCTTCGACCGTCAAAATATTGATGTCCGATTGATTGATTTTCTTCAGGATCGAATAAAGGCTGGTACTTTTCCCGCTGCCGGTGGGGCCCGTGCTCAGGATCATGCCATAGGGCTTGAAAATGACCGTTTCGATTTTGCGGCGATCGGCGTCGGCCATCCCCAATGTCTCCAGCGTGTGAATGCCGGCGCTGGTATCGAGCAGGCGCAAGACCAGGTTTTCCCCATATATGGTCGGAATCGTGGAGGCCCGGATGTTGATTTCCTTGTTGTTCAGCTTTACGGTGAAACGCCCGTCCTGGGGCACGCGGGAGGTGGCGATATCCATATTGGCCAAGATTTTCAGGCGTGAGATAATATGCAGCAGCATGGATTTGGGCGGCGCGGGAACGTTGTGCAGACGGCCATCCACTCGGAAGCGCACCTGGACGAAGTCCTTTTCCGGACTGATGTGGACGTCGCTGGCACCTTCACGCACTGCCTGGGAAAGGATGGAATTGACGAGGCGGACCACCGGTGCTTCTTCGGCCATATCCTGCAGGGAGCTGACCTCCACGTCTTCCATGGAAACGGCGGATTCCCCCGAGGGCTCGGTGTCATACTGCATCTCCTCCATGTCCTCCAGCACATCGCCGATGCCGCTGTAGGTCCCATAGAGGCTGCTCATGATCTGATTGAGTTCCTGCTCGGTGCAGATGATGGCTTCGGCCTCCATGCCGGTGACCTTTTCAATGGCATCGAGGGCCTCGATGTCCAGGGGATCCGTCATGGCGACCGTGAGCAGGTGGCGGTCGCAGCGGATCGGTACCATCTGGTATTTCTGGGCCGTCTCGGCCGAAAGGATGTCAGCCAGGGTGACATCGATCGGAAAACCGGCCGTATCATACTTTTCGAGGCGCAGTTGGCGGGAGATCAGATCAACAATCTGTGATTCGCTGACCATGCCCTCCCGGGTGAGATACTGGCCGAGGCGCAATCGGCTTTTTTTCTGATGGAGAACGGCCTGGTTCAACTGGGACTCGGTCATCAATCCCGATTCCACCAACATTCGGCCTAATCTTTTCTTTTCACGCACGGTGTTTCCAAATCTGTCAAAAATGGTTCGCGACGATGTCCGTTCCGGCGCGAAACGGGTTGCTGAAAAAGACGCTATCATCCCGCCAGAGGGAGCAAATTTTTCCTGCCTGGTGCACGCCGAATGCTGTTTGGCGAAGGGTGCTTTCAGCGCTGCGACGATCATAGAAACACTCCGCCAGCACCAGGGAAAACACCAGCCCCTGACCGGGGTTCCAATAGGGCACGAGCCGGGCGGCAAGGCCCTCCGCCTGTCGGCGCTTCAACGCGCGGACGGCTTCATCGAGTCGGGGGTAGGCCGCCAATTGCACCCACCATACGCTCACCGGCAGCGGACGCACCGCGGCCGGCAGGGCCGGGAAATGAATCACATCTCCCACGTTCAGTGCATTGGGATCCGCTATGTGGGGATTGACCGCGCTAATGGCCTGCAGGGCAGCGGGGGTAAACCGGCCGTAAACGATCTGGATCAGCTGGCCCAGGGTTTCATTGGGGGCGATGACGATTCTTCCCAAGCGGGCGGGCTGGGTCAGGGGGTCGGCTGACGCGGCCTCAAAGGTCGGTTTCGGCACCGGCCGTTCGGCGGCCGAAGCCGAGGGGGGTGCGCCCATCTCGATAGGGGGAACCGCAGCTCGGACCGCGGAATGCCATCCCGGGATGGAGAAGGGCTCCGGGGCGGTATTTTCCTGCGGTGGCCTGGTTGCGGCGGTCGCCTGGATCATCGATGGCGCGCCGACGGTAGCGGGGGATGATGGGGTCGTCAGCGCAGATTTCCAGAACCCCAGGCCAGGCATCAGGACAAGCGCTGTGAACAAGGCCAAGGCGCCGGTGCCGGCCAGCCATCGCCAGGGGTGGGCCGGGCGCGCCAATGCCTTTCTTCGCGCGCTGGCGCGCACCAGGCGCCAATTGGCCCGCCCGCGGTTTTGAATGATCAGGGCCAGCAAGATGCTGTGGCACAGATGAATAATGCGTCGGGGATAGCCCCGCGTGGCCAGGAAGATGGCCACCATGGCCGGCCTGGAAAACAGCCGGTCGGCGGATTCACCACCCGACACCTGAATCCGGTAGCGGATCAAGGCCATGGTGTCCCGCAACCCCAGCGGGTGGAGATCGAATCGCAGGTTGATGCGATCGGCGAAGTTGGGGTGCTGGACGATCATGTCCTGGAATTCTTTCTGGGCAAAGATGACCATCTGCAGCAGTTTGTGCTCATTGGTCTCGTAGTTTAAAAATTCCCGGAGAATCTCCAGGCTGGACGCGGACAGTTTCTGGCCCTCGTCAATGATCAGGGTGACCGTTTGTCCGGCCGCCACGCCTTTATCGAACAGAAACTGCTTGATGGCCTCTTTCTTGCGGTCTGCGTCCCATTTCCCCGGCGGTTTGCGGCCCCTAAACAGCGCCAGTACGGCGGAAAGCAAGGCGCTATCCGAAGATACCCCCGGATCGAGCATCAGATAGGTGGCCATATTCGCTTCGTCGGCAAAGCGGCGGATCAAATCGCGGCAGAGGGTGGTCTTGCCGGTGCCGACATCGCCGATGACCACATTGAGCCCGCGGCGCAGCCGGATGGCCAGCTCCAATTGCTGCAAGCACCCCTGGTGTTGGGCCGCGGGATAAAAAAACGCCGGGTCGGGCGAGTTGGCAAACGGTTCGCGTTGCAGGTTCAGAATGCTGTAGTAATCCATCAGGGATCCTGCCCATCGGTGAGGTCACCGGTAGCGGCCGGTGCTGAATCGGGCCTCGGGCCCTTGGCTTCGCGTCCACGGACGGCCGAGATGGCCCGGCTTTGTTCCGCAAGGATATGCGGGGTCACGAAAATCAGTAAATCCTCTAAATCCTTGTTTCTATTGGTTCCCTTGAATAAGTAGCCCAAGCCGGGAATATCTTTCAGGTAGGGTACGCCGTATTCGTCATCCGAGGTGAGTTCCTTGTTCAACCCGCCGATGACGGTGGTCTGACCGTCAAACAGGATGACATCCGTACGCGCCCTTTTGGTGATGATGAGGGGGTTGTTGCCCACCGCATTGGCGAAGTCGACATCATCCTTGGTCACGAAAAGATTCATTTTTATGGTTTCATTATCGATGACATGCGGGGTCACTTCCAGCCGTAAAACGGCCTTTTTGTACTCGATACTGACCTGCCGGTCATCAACCGATTGGTAGGGCACATCCCGACCGCTTTCGATAAAGGCCTGTTGGTTGTCCGAGGTGGTGATGTTGGGGCTGGAGAGGATGTTCAATTGCCCCTCCTCCTCGAGTGCTTGAAGCTGGACGGAGAGAATATTGCCGGATGCGCTTTCCAGTATGAAACCGAGATTGAGGCCCAGGAGGTTGCCGGCAACGTCCCTGGCGATCAGGTCGGCCGGGAAATTGCCCACGGTCCCGGAGGTGGGATTGACGGATTCGCCGTCGCCGGGGGTAACCCCGCTGCCGGCCGGATTGGCAATATCCCCCGGCGTGTTCCAATAATTGCCATCACCGATGGAGGTGTTGTAGAGCCCGCCCCACTGGATACCGAGACTGCGGGCGGCATCCTTGGTGGCCTCCACGATGTGGGCCTCGATGAGGATCTGGGGGGTCGGCCGGTCCAGCACTTCGATCAGGGGCAGCATCTGTTCCAGATCCGATCGCACGGCCTGAATGATCAGCGAGTTGGTGTGTTTGTCGACCATCACCGAGCCCAGCAGTTTGTCCTCTTCCCGCCGGGTCAGAAATTGTTCCAGGTTTTCGCGCAGCCCTTCGGCATCGGCATATTCGATTTCGACGATTTGGGTGATCAGCGGCTGGGCCATCTGCAGTTCCCTTTCCTTGGCTTTGATGCGCTGATCGGTTTCCAGCTGTTCGAGCTCACGGTTCTTGTCATCCACGGTAACGACGCGGATGATGTTACCTTCCCAGAGGTAGGCGAGCCCGTAGGTTCGCAGAATGCCGCGAAAGGCCTGGTCCCAGGAGACCGCCTTCAGGCTGACATCGATGCGGCCGCGGACACTCTCGTTGATCATGATGTTCTGGTCGACGGCACGGGCCAGGGCGCGCAACACGGCGGGGATTTCGGCGCCGTGCATGGTCAGGGATATTTTTTGCCGCGGCAGGCGGCTGTCGACCACCGGCCTCCCATCCGCCCTTTCCGGGCGCTCCGCTTGCGGTGCTTGCTGCGGGAGCTGGCGCTTGATGGTTGACGGGGAATGTCCCTGGCTGTTGGCGGCCTTGGTTTTCCATTCGTTGAACACCCGATCGCTTTCGGTGGGCGGCCTCTTGCCGGCACAGCCTGCCACCAACAACATCACGACCAGGGCTGTGCTTGTGAAACGCGGGCCTGCTTTGATCTTTTTCATGGCCATAACTCGCTGCTAAATCGTTAAGGTGTCTGTAATTCCCAGCCTTCCACCAGCGGAATGGAAACCATCCGCTGTTGCGGTGCCGCAAGGACGACTTGCGTGGGTGCAATGTCCTGGACCGTATAGGCGCTCTTGTCCAACCGGTCGCCCACCACGTATTCAATCCCGTTGATGATCGCCACCCGGCGCTGGGGTGTCTCGATGTAACCGGAGTAAACCAGAGAAACATTGGTGGGCAGGTCATCCGCCGCGGCTCCCGTTACCTCGGGAGACGATGCGCCGTCAGCGCCGGATAGGAAAAGCGTTTCCCGCCATGGCACCCGCGCCGTGGAGAGCACGTAGCGATGCTCCTCCCGCTTGGAATCACTGCCGATTTGGGCGCTGAGATCGGTCAGCATCTTGGTGAGCGTGTTGGCCTGGCCCGGCGTTGCTATTGTGGCGGCCCGCTTCTGACGATCGCCGATAAGCATCAAGGTCCCCAGGCATACGGCGGCGACCATAAGGCCGACCAGGATTTTTTCACGTCTGGACATGTGCTGCTCCGGGGTTGCTGAAACCGGTGCGGCCGGGAATGATTACTGTCGTGCCAGCCATATATCCATTTCCATTTGAAGCGCTTGTTGCCCGGGCCGGCGACGGACTTCGATGCGCTCGACATGGGTCAGGTAAGGTAATTCTCCCAGTTTCAGCATGAATCCGCGCAGATTGCGGGTGGTTCCTGCGGTATCCAGAGACAGTTTCAGTTCCCCTGTTTCGCTGAGCATCGAATTCAGGTCCGCTCCGATGCTTCCCACCTTGAGTTGACTTTGGGCGGCCAATTGGCGCAAGAGCGGCTCGATCCCGGCGACTTGCTCGGCGGTCAGGCGTTCGGGGGCCGGGAAGGCCAGTTGGTTTCCTCCTTCCAGCCGCATTTCGCCCAAAAGCCGGGTGTATTGATGGTAGATCGGCCCCAGAAGTTTTTGCTCGCCGATCTGCGTCTCCAGCGCGGCAATCTGGGCCTCGATCTGGTCGGCCGCCTGCTGGTGCGGCAGGATGCTCAGTAGGTAAAATCCTAAAATCCCCCCGAAACACACCACCGCGAAAAACAGGCGCCGCTCCGGGAAGAGGGATAGAAAGGATCGTCGGTGGAAGCGCATCAGATGATCTCCAGTTCAGCCGCAAATCGCAAGACTTCACGACCGTCCAGCATCTCGAATGATTTGTCGATGATGCGGGGTGCCCCCAAGAGGGGGGAGGCCTTCATTTGAACCAGATAAGTCGCCAGGGCCGGCTCGAGGTCAAGACGCGCCCCTTGAATAATGCCGTCGATGGCCAGCATCCGACGTGGCTTTTCCTCTTCCGTCGATGCATCACGGGGAAGCCGAATGGCAACCTGGGTCATGCGGATTTCGGCCGGTGTCAACCGCGATAGCTCCGCGACAAGGGCCATACCCCTGTATTTATCACTGAATTGGGCCATACGGCCGGTGGCCTCCTTGGCTTTGGCCGCTAAAATCAGGACGGTTTCGGGTTTCAGCAAGGGGACAAAGGCCGTCAGCTCCTTCTCGAGCTCGGTCAATCGTTGATGCCTGGTCATCAGGCTGGTTTTTTGCCAGCCGTGATATCCTAAAAAGCCCAACATGAGGGCGAGAAAGATCCCAAAAATGATGGCGTTGAAGACCTGGCGTTTTTCCCGCCGTGATCGCTCATGGTAGGTTTGCAGAAAATTAGGTGTTCGATCTTCGTCTACTGAGGCCAGCCCAACGGCAGGAATATAGGCCAGCTGCTCTCGCTGGGTGTCGGGCAAGTCGGGCAGGTTTTCGTTTTCAAAAGGGTTCAACGCGATCAGGGGGATGCCCAGTTGCTCGGCAATGTAGCTGCGGACCTGCTCGCTCTCACAGATCATGCCCGAGAGGCAGAGATGGTCGATAGGGCGCTCCTCAAAGTTAATCGCATAGTGGCCGATGGTGCGCTCCACCTGCCGGACCAGTCGGTCCAGGGCTGGACGAATCATATCAAATACATCTTGCGGCGCGATAGCGCCTGGTAGATGGTCGCTTGGCGGTTGGTCTCCCGCGGGGCCAAGACCAGGTGCCAGTTGCGCCAGAACAGCCATTGGCAAGTCGCGGGGTGTTTCGGGGGGTATTCCGGTCGGCGGCGGTGTCGGCCCGAAATCCATTTCCAGGGCGGGTTGGTCGGCATTTCCAGGAGCAATGCGCGGGTCGGATTTGATGGCCTCGAGCATGCTGTTCAGGCCGGCGCGGATCCCTCGAGAAAGCATGAGATTGCCGTTGTCGAACAAATCGATGCGCGACCAGTTGCGGCCGATGTACAAGGCGCACAAAATGCCTTGACCAAGTATTTTCCAGCGGGTTCGCAGAAGGTTTTGCAAAAGGAAGGGATAGGTGCTCACACCATCCAGGTTAAAGCCGGCCCGTGTGAAGGAAGCCTTGATCGAATCGATTTCGGAGCGGGGAATCGTGTAGGCCAGCACTTCGATCTGGGGGTGGTCGGTATCCGCGGTTTCTCCCAGGATGTCGAAATCGAAGCGTTTTTCATCATCGTTAAAGGGTGATTTTTTTTTATAGGCCCAGATTACGGCATTGGCGATCTGGCGCCGGCCGACCTTGGGGATGCGCAGCAGACGGGTATCGAGCCGGGCCGATGAGATCGTGGTCCAGATCTTGACGGTATCCGTTGGCCCGATGAAACTGTTCAGGGTGTTGCGGAGAAACTGGGGGAAGAGAATGTTCTGGGCATCGAGACCCGAATCGAAGGGCACGCGTCGGTAGGCGGCGATTTGATGGCCATGGGGAGCTGAGGGGATGGTTTTGATTAAACGTACGTCAGAATAGCCGATATCCACACCCACATGGATCGATTTCTTAAGATTGAGGATCGAAAGGAAACGGCCCCGTTTTTTCGATAAAGAATCGGCGCGATCGGCCACCGGCGCCGGTGAACTGCTGCTCGGCCGATTGCCCCTGATTTGCTCCAGCAGTTTCTCTGTGGACGAGATTTCGTCTATTTTCACCGAAGCGCATCTCCATTTCGTGTAGATTGGGTCAGAGATCCGTGTACTGTCAGACGACTGTATGGAGCGATTATATGTCAAAGCTCTATTTAGTAAAGGAAAAAAAGCGGTTACGGATTCATCAAATTTTGTAAATCCGCATTTTCAAAGTTTACGGAAACACTTCGCCGTGGTGATTTACGACCTGGCCTTGGTTGATACGTGCGCCGTGGTCTCGGGATTGGCCAACCGTGTGGTGAAGGTTTTGGGAAGCGATCCAAGGGGGTACTGTTGGGTGTCCGCATAACCTTGGGGCCTTTTGCCAAACCGGTCCAAGTTAATAATTGGGGGGATTCAGCGTTGTCGCGGGGATGGCGGTGAAAAAGACCTGAAAGCACGCCCGGCTTCAGTTGGGATCGTTTCAGCCCCATCACTGTATCGGGGTGAAAAATGAAACAGGGAGTATTTTCTGACGCCGGAGCGGGCGGCAATTTCACCGGCTTGACCGGCGGTCAGGTGGAATTTGGATGACGCGAGGGCCTGATCGCCGACGCGAAAAGCGCTTTCAATGAAAAGGTGGTCAGCACCGCGGATCAGGGAGATGATTTTTTCTTGATTCTTGGTGTGCCCGGCGACATCCGTGATGTAAGCAATCTTTTGGCCCGGTGATATCCTTGCAATTCGATCGGCCAGATCCCCCAGCCGAAAGCGGCGCGGGCCCAAAGAAGGGGCCGGCACCGGCACTTCGAGCATCGTGCGGGGGTGATGATGGTTATAGAGGGCCTGTTTAAAGTTCTTCAGCCAGGGACCGGTTGTCAGCCCCATGCCATCCAAGGCGACCTTGTCAATGTTGATACGGACGGTTTCGGTCAAGCTGAAGCCCAGGCAGGGGATCCCGTGATCCAAAATAGCGGCTTCGACACGCAGGGATGGTTCCTCAAGCAGCAGGCCGTCAAAAGGCGCGCAACGGTCCGCGGCAGTATCCGGGATGAAACCGGCATGGCAGGCGTATGTGCGGGTGCGTATCCATCGACGGTCGATTTCTGAAGCGGTCAGTTCGAGCGGATAGCGATAATGATTGACAAGATTCCAGTTATAGCCGCGCAATTTGCCTTCCAGGTTGCCCAGAAAGCCCTCCGGTCCGTAAAGATGCAGTTTCTTGGACCGGCCCAGACAAAGACGCAACAGGCGATCAAAGCCGCAGAAATGATCCATGTGCGTATGGGAAACGAAACAATGGGAAGTTTTCAGGATTGCTTTGGACGACAGCGCGCCAAGATCACCAAGATCAAAAAGAAGTGCCCGTTTCTCATGGGCAAAGGCAACATAGAGGGCCGGATCGTCGAACGGTCCGTTTACCAGGCGGGGATGGAAACGGGGAGACATGGTGTCAGGGGATGTGTTTTTGCACCTGCTTGTGGATGCACTGATAGATCTCTTCGTCAGAGCCGTAAATATCCACCGTATCCTTGTGGTCGATGACGGTTTCTAAGACATAGGCCGTAATATAAAGGCTAACGATATGGGGGTTCGTTACCGTAGCGCGGTAAGGTGCCACCAGGTAGTCGACGTCAAAGTCGTCGGCTCGGCTGAGACGGTCTAAAGCGCCGTAAATCTGATCTTCCAAGCCATTTTTATTCGTGGTTTCGACGAGTTTATCTTCGACGAGTTTCATGGAAATGGCATTGGCCACGGCATCGATGCAATCCTGAATCGCATTCAGTGATCGGCGTCGCGCATGCTCTTTCGATGATTCGATTCTTGACAGAATACTGGATTCACGTGTGCTGGGCCGAAAGACTTTTGCCATAATTATTCCTTTGGGCTAGTTGCTGCTGGTCAAAGGGCAACTAAATTAAGCAATAATAGAGCCAGCATTTTGAATTTGCAAGAAAAAAGTCTATCCCGCACCTGCCCTGGGCATCCTTTAGCATCCCTTGTTAGACCCGTCCGTTGCGGGTTCGGCTCCCACCACCACGAGCTGCGGTCGCTTGGAACCCTTCCAGCGGTTCCAACGCAGATGAAAGGCCAGAAGCCTGAATCGGGGTGCGGGTGTCTCCTGCGGTGGGATATTGAACTGGATGGCCTGATAGGCCTTTCCGTCACCCATGGTGTGCGCGCGCAATACCATCTGACGGTGGTGGCCGCCAACGATTCGGTGGGAGGACACCTTGATATCCCGGGCCAGAAAGAGGGGTTCGGGAGCGGCCTGCCCAAATGGCTGGAGGGATTCCAACTGATCGAGCAGGCGCGGCGTGATCTGATGCAAGGCGATTTCCGCGTCCACGCTTCGCCGTCGATCATAATCTTCCGGACGGGTCTTTTCCGCCAGGGAGGTCAGCACCTGCTGTTCAAACGCTTCAAGATGCTCCCATGGCAGGGTAAGGCCGGCCGCCATGGCGTGCCCACCAAAATGATCCAGATGCGCCCGACAGTCGCTCAGCAGTTCGTACAAGTCGATCCCGGGTATACTTCGCGCCGATCCGCGGGCTTGCACGCCGTTGCGCGCCAGCAAGATAACCGGGCGTGAATATTCACGCACCAGGCGCGCCGCCACAATGCCCAACACGCCCTCGTGCCATCCGGTCCCGGCCATGACCAGCGCCTGTTTGTCGAGGATGCCCGACTGGGTTTCAACTCGCCCACGAATCTGATCGGCGATATCCATTTCGATCTTTCGGCGGCGTGTATTCAATCGATCCAGTGATCTTGCCATACGATCGGCGCGCCGGATGTTTTGTGTCATCAGTAACTGCAGCGCCAGATTGGCGTGGGCGATGCGGCCCGCGGCATTGAGTCGCGGTGCCAACCGGTAGGCGACATCGTCCGATTCGACGCGCTGGTCGGGTACGCGGCTGATCTCCATCAGGGCCTTGATCCCGGGTCGTGATGGCAGTCTCGAGAGACCGGCGCGCACGAAGACACGATTTTCGGCCACCAGGGGCACCATATCAGCAATCGTTCCCAGTGCGACCAGGTTGCATAGCCGCTTCAGATTCGGCTCCCGCTGGGCCTGCCAGAATCCCCGGGCACGCAATTGGCGACGCAGTTCGATCAGCAGGTAGAAGGCCATTCCCACACCGGCCAAGTGATCGAGACCCGCCGAGCAATCACGGCGTTTGGGATTGATCACGGCGACGGCTTCAGGCAGGTTTGCGGAGGGCAGATGGTGATCGGTAACAATGACATCAATCCCTTCGGCGGATGCGAGAGCAACCGCCTCGTGGCTGGCGATGCCACAGTCCACGGTGATAACGAGGTCGTAGCCGCGGGGAAGAATTCGCTTGCGAACGTGCTCGGCCTGGAGACCGTAACCCTCTTTGCGCCGATGGGGGATGTAGTGGGATACGCGCCCGCCAACCGAACGCAGAAAGTCCAGCAGTAATGCGGTGGCGGTGACACCATCGACGTCGTAATCACCGAAGATCAGGATTTTCTCATTGGCCGTCAGGGCCCGGACCAGGCGTTCAGCCGCCCGCCTGATGTCCTTAATGGTGCCGGGGGACCTCATATCGTTTAATGAGGGGGCAAGAAAGGTTTTGGCGGCCGAAACCGAGGTGAATCCCCTATTGACCAATACCGCGGCAACCAGCGGTTCGATGGCCAAGGCGGCGGCCAGGCGCCGGGTGGTGGCAGGGTCCGGTTCAAGAATATCCCAGATCACATTCATCGCCGCGGCATATAGCTCATTCAGTGTAGTTGAGCAACCTTTTCTTCGTGGCGACGCGCATACGGCGGCCGCCCCTTTCGTGTGACCTCCCGGCTTTAGGGTTGCAAAGAAGGCCCCTATGGTTATATTCAAAAACTTCATTCCAGCACTAAACAATGTTTTCGTGCAACGGTTCGAGAGATGGACGCCATCGAAACGTCAGATCCCACCACTCCCGGCGAAACTCTACATATGTCCTTGGCCCACTACAGGGTCGATCGTCGCGATATCAGTTTTCTGCGATTTATCCTGGAAGCTTACGAAGGTGGGGCCGTTTTGACAACCGTTGAAGCGGAGAATGGTATCATAAGCGTAAAAATGGCCCCCGGCAGGGAGTGCGAAATCAAAGCACTGCTGGATAGGCTGGCCGCTGAAGGGGAGATTTTGCTGGAGCCGCTGGAAGATTACAGTCTGGATCGCGAGGGTCTCGCATGAATCTTCGGAAGATCTATATCCATACCATTGGTTGCCAGATGAACGTCTATGATACGGGACGGATATTATCGGCTTTAGCCCCGGCGGGTTATCGCGAGACCACCCTGCTCGAAGAGGCCGACCTCATTATCGTTAACACCTGTGCGATTCGTGACAAAGCGGAACAGAAAGCCTTCAGCTTCATCGGTCGTCTGGCGGCGATGAAAAAGCGCCGCCCCGATATTTTGATCGGTGTCGGCGGATGTGTGGCCCAACAGGAAGGGGAGGGCGTTCTGGCGCGCATGCCCCACGTGGATTTTGTGTTTGGCACCCATGCCCTGGGGCGCTTGCCGCACATCCTTGATCAGGTAAAAACACATCGCCTAAAAGTGGTGGACGTGGCGGCGTCCGACGGGATTGACGAAATCGACATGCCGGCAGCCTTTCATGACCGGGAAGCGGTTTCACGTTTTGTGACGATCATGCAGGGGTGCGACAACTACTGCACCTATTGCGTGGTGCCCTATGTTCGGGGCGCGGAGATGAGCCGCCATCCCGACCGGATTGTGTCAGAAATCAAGGCCCTTGTTGGGGAGGGGATACGGGAGGTCACTTTGCTTGGCCAGAACGTGAACAGTTACGGTCGCAAAGAGGGGCTGCCCTCGTTTACCGATCTCCTGGTCAAAGTGAACGCCATTGAGGGATTGCGACGGATTCGTTTTACAACCTCGCACCCCAAAGATTTGTCCGAGGATCTCATGGCCGCCTTTGCCAACCTCGAGAAACTTTGTCCCCATATTCATCTGCCGGTGCAGTCTGGCTCCGACAAAATCCTCAAACGCATGAATCGCAAATACACCCGTCAGCTTTATCTGGACCGCATCGCGCGTTTGAGGCAGATTTGTCCCGATATGGCCGTGACATCGGACTTTATCGTGGGTTTCCCCGGAGAGACCCGCGATGATTTCAAAGACACCCTGTCACTGCTCAAAACGGTGGCCTTCGACGGTGCTTTTGCCTTCATGTATTCTGACCGCAAGGTTGCCCCGGCCTCCCGATTTGCCACCAAAGTCGACGAAACGGAAAAAAAAGAACGCCTTCAGGAACTGCTCACCACCCAAGAGACCATCACACGCGAGAAGAACCAGGCGCTGGTGGGCACCAGCCAGGAAATTCTGGTTGAAGGAAACAGCACGCGCCCCGGATTGGCGGATTTTCATGCGGGCGCTCCCCAGTGGTCCGGGCGAACGCTGGGCAACAAGATCGTTAATTTTCGTCCCCCCGGGGACATTGCGGATGCCATTCGGATCGGCCGGATGGTCGACGTATGGATTGACAAGGCCTACGCGCACTCTCTAAGGGGTTCCCTCCTGCCGGGAAACCCCTCAGACGCGCGTCGGGGAGGCAAGGAGAGCCATGCTGCTTAAAGCGGTCATTGCCGGGCTGACAATGGATCCGGCCACGAACACACCCATCATCATT
>JASFFM010000034.1:0-18535 GCA_050124295.1 Desulfobacterales bacterium
GGATGTTCGACGTGCCCATGACCTCCTTCAAGTATATGTGGATCTACGTGGCATACTTCATCATCATGGTGGTGCGGCCCAGGGGACTGTTCGGATGGAAGCACTAAAAAACGCCTTCGATTTCTCGGATCAGCCGCGCCTGGATCTCACCATCGCCGGAACGATCGGCATGCTGCTCCTGATCTTCCCGCTGCTGCCGCTCTCCGCCTTTGCCCTGGCGACCATGATCCAATTCTTTATTTTCTCGCTCTACGGCATGGGCTGGAACACCATCGGCGGCTACGGCGGCCAGGTCGATCTGGGCAAGGCCCAGTACGTCGGTATCGGGGCTTATACCACCGCTGTCCTGTTGATCCGCTGGGACATCCCCTTCTGGTTTTCGATGCCCGTCGGCGTTGCCCTTTCGGTGGGCTGGTCGTTTATCATCGGCTACCCCCTCTTCCGGCTGAAGGGCCATTACTTTGCCATCGCCACCATCGCCACCTCGCTGGTGCTGAAAGATCTCTTCGAAGTCTGGGATTTCGTGGGGGCCGCCCGCGGCCTGGAAATATCGCCCATCAAATACGCTCCCCCGGATTTCCTGCGCTTGATTTTCAAGGAAGACATCTATTACTACTATGTCCTCTTTGTCTTCTTTGTGACCGGCCTCCTTTTCCTCAACTGGTTTCGAAAATCGCGTTTGGGCTACCAGCTGCGGGCCATCAAAGACAACGAGGACGTGGCCCGTTCCCTCGGGATCAACGTCCACTGGGCCAAAATCAAAACCTACGCCATTGCCACGGCCTACGTCAGCGTGGTGGGCTCTTTTCACGCCTGCTACATCAAGGCCATCGAGCCGGAAGACACCATGAGCCTGGACATCTCCATCCTGATCGCCCTCATGGCCATGCTGGGTGGCGCAGGCAGCCTGTGGGGGCCCATCATCGGCGCCGGCATCCTGATTCCCCTCAAAAGCTACCTGAAGGAATGGCTGGGCGGAATGTCCGGTTTGGCCGGCATGGACTTGATCCTCTACGCCGTCATCATCATGGTCATTTCAGCCAAGGAGCCGCGAGGGGTATGGGGTATCGTGGAACGGATACGTCGAAGGAAACGAACCTGATGGCGTTACTGGAAGTCAACAACCTGGTTAAAGAGTTTGGCGGCCTGCGGGCCAACGACGGCATCTCTTTCCAGCTGGCGCCGGGCGAACTGCTGGGCCTGATCGGCCCCAACGGTGCCGGCAAGACCACCCTCTTCAACTGCATCGCCGGCAAGCACCCGGTAACCTCCGGGCAGATCGTGTTCGACGGTGAAGACATCACGGCCCTCAGAGCTCCGGAAGTGGCCCGCCGCGGCCTGGCCCGCACCTTCCAGGTCTATGCCGCCGCCGGCGATCTGACGGTGCGGGAAAACGTTATGGTGGGCTGCTTCATGCGCACCCCCTCCCGCCGTAAGGCCGGGGATAAGGCCGACATCATTTTAGCCGACCTGAACCTCACCGCCGCCGCCGACCAGTATGTCAGCGAACTGCCGGTGGCCGCCCAGAAGAAGGTGACCATGGCCACAGCCCTGGGAACCCGCCCCAAGCTGCTGCTTCTGGACGAGGTGGCCGCCGGGCTCAACCCGGGTGAAATCGAGGAGATCATGGCCAGCATCCGGCATATCCATCACCAGCTGGGCGTGACCGTCATCCTGATCGAACACGTCATGGAATTGGTCATGCGAACCAGCGATCGGCTGATCGTTTTGGATTACGGACGCAAGATAGCGGAGGGCTTACCCGATGACATCGCCAGCGACCCGCAGGTGATCAAAGCCTATCTGGGAGATCGCTACGTCAAGGAACACGGCGGGAAGGTTGGCTAGACCATGAGCACCCGCATTCTCGAAATCGAAGACCTCAAGGTGCGTTATTCCGGCCTGCCGGTGCTGCAGGGGGTTTCGCTGCATGTGGATGCCGGGGAGACCGTGAGTGTGCTGGGCGCCAACGGCGCCGGCAAATCCACCCTGCTGCGCGCCGTCATGGGCGCCCAGCCCGCTTTCGAAGGCCACATCCGCTTTGAGACGCACCAAATCGAGCAATTGCACACGGCCGACATCGTGCGCCTGGGGATCGTTTACGTGCCCGAAGAGAAAATGCTGTTCAACCCCATCAGCGTCGAGGAAAATCTTTTGATCGGCGCCTACGTGCTGAACGACGAAGCGCGCATCCGCAACAACCTCGAGTTCGTCTACCGGTTGTTTCCGCAACTCAAGGAACGCAGACAGCAAGCCGCCTCCACGCTCTCCGGCGGCGAGCAGCAGATGGTCGCCATCGGCCGGGGGCTCATGTCCAACCCCAAAATCCTGATGCTGGACGAACCCTCCTTAGGGCTGGCGCCGGTTTTGGTGGATGAGGTCCTGGACACGGTGCGCAAACTCAAGCAAGAAGGCATGACCATCCTGCTGGTGGAGCAAAACGTGCGTGAAGCCCTTGATCTGGCCGATCGGGGCTATATCCTGCAAACGGGACGCATCGTCGGGGAAGGCACGGGGGCGGAACTGATCGCCAGCGACCAAGTTAAATCGGCCTTTCTGGGGCTTTAACAGGCGCTTGAAAAACGATTAAGCGTGGCAATGCAGCCTTAAAATACGCCTCTAAATGTTCATTGATGGCTCATAAACGGCGCTTTAGGGTCGCAAACTGGCTTGTCTTGCCTGCGCTCATGACATTTCGCAACAGCCTCCTAAGAGCCGCTGATTTGGCAAAAAAGCCCCCGCCTCAGACGG
This sequence comes from Desulfobacterales bacterium, assembly GCA_050124295.1. Taxonomy (GTDB): domain Bacteria; phylum Desulfobacterota; class Desulfobacteria; order Desulfobacterales; family UBA5852; genus JABZFP01. Next base: position 2,752 of record JASFFM010000034.1, read on the forward strand.
TTTTGAGGGATGCCGCAAACGCCTGCGCGCGGCCCAAGTCGTCCATGTTCGGCCGGCCGCGGCTGATATTGAGCCACTTGAACAAGGGCTGCTGGTCGTGGCCGGGGCAATGCCACCTGCCGATTACCTCGATGCCGTGCCGGGCCAACTTTTTCATCAGCTCGGACTGATAAAAATCGGCCAGCGCCTGGCCCCTCCACCCACTGGTGCTGAAGATGAACACCGGGCAACCCGGTGGTATCCTGTCCGCCAGATCGATGATCCGGCGCTCCAGGCGCAACCAGTAGACCCCCGATCCCAGACCGATCAAAGGACGACCGCGCAGCTGGTGGTCTTTCAACTGCTCGATGGCAACACGTTCGGCCGCCAGGGGGCGCGCCATGGCTTCGGCCACCCGCCGGGTATTGTCCGTACGCGAGCAAAAAATGATCAGGGGGATGTGGCGCCGGTTTTTGGAGCGGGTAACCATGGATGATCGATCCCCTCGCGGGTTTTCAAAACTGACATTAACGCGGACATTTCATGACCATATTGATGCCCAATTGCCTGGATGCATCGGTTGCCTGTCGTAAGGGAAGCTTGCGCTAAATGGACCCGCTAACCCGTGGTGAGGGGTGCATTTCAAAACGCCGCGCATACCCTTTTCACCCGGCGGACACGTCTGGGGCATCCCTTTGCGGCCTTATCCGGCGCTTGCCCTCGCATGCCTACCGCGGCACGCCGCAAGGCCTTGTACCGGAAGCCTCAAACGTGTGCAATCGCCAGGTCAATCTGCAAAATGACCCCGCACCCAGTCCACCGCGGCTTCCACCCCCCTCAGAAGTGCCAGTGCCGAAGAAAGATCCGTCTCCAGAAAACGCACCGTATCGCCCGGAGCCAACTGCCCCAGCAGGGGCAGATCAGCCGCGATGACCACCGCAATTTTGCGATATCCGCCGGTAACCGTTTCGTTCATCAGGATGATGGGCTTTCCATCCCCCGGGATCTGGATGGCACCACAGAGAATACCCTCGGAAAGGATCGAATCGGGTGCCCCGGCCTGTTTTTCGATGGCAGGGCCCTCCAGACGCACGCCAGTGCGGTCCGACTGGCCACTGACCGTATAGGGGGCCTCATAAAACTGCCCGCGGCTTGCCGCGGGGAATTGGTCGTCCTGGGGTCCGGGAAGAACCCGCAGGACCCATTCGGATGTCTGGACCGCCTTGAGCGTGTCCGGTATCGACCGGCCGGCGCAGGCCAGGTATTGCGCCGGCCCGCAGCCTTGCAGGCGGTCGCCGGCGCCCAGGATGCGGCCTGCATATCCTCCAAACCCTGCCCCGATATTGGTGGATCGGCTGCCCATGACCGCCGGGACATGGACCCCTCCGCCCAACGTAAGGTAGGCTCGGCAGCCGCACACCGGCGACGGGAGATCGAGGATATCGCCCGCGGCGGCCCGCATGACGGTCCACATGGGCAGAGGGTCGCCATTCAAGGATGGCTGCAGGTCGGCGCCGGTCACGGCGAAGACGGTTTCCGTCAGAAACCGGGCCTGGAACCCCATCAGAGTGATCTCGATGGCGGCAGCATTTTCCAGGTTGCCCACGAGCAGGTTGCCGACCCGGCAGGCATAGCTGTCCGCCGCGCCGCTGGGGGCCACACCGATCTGGCCGAAGCCCAGCCGTCCGACATCTTGAATCGAAGCCAGGATCCCGGGCGATATGATTTCCAAGAGATCTACAGCGGCCACTGGGCGGCCTCCTCGGCGGTGATCGGGGAAAAACGCACGGCGTCCCCCATGGTCAGAAAGGAGGGATTTGCCTTGTGGGGATCAAAAAGTGCCAATGGCGTGCGACCGATGATCTGCCACCCGCCCGGGCTGACCATCGGATAGATCCCGGTCTGGCGCTGGGCGATGGCCACCGAGCCTTTGGGGATGTGGGTTCGGGGGGTGTCCCGGCGCGGCGTATCGAGGGCTTCCGGCAGTTCACCCATATAAGGGAAACCAGGGGTAAAACCAATCATATAGACCCGGTAGACGGTGCCGGTATGCAGCCCGATCACCTCTTCGATCGACAGACCGTGGTAGGCCGCCACGGCATCGAGATCCGGGCCGGTCTCCCCGCCGTACACCACCGGAATCTCAACGGCCGCGCGTGAGGCCGCCGGGCCATCGTCATCAAAATCGCACATTCCTAAAATCTGTCGCTTCAGCGCCTCCGGAGCCGCCTGGAGGGGGTCAAACACGACCAGCAGGGAGGCATAGGCCGGCACGGTTTCCACCACCCCGTGGGGCTTTTCGCGGGCGAGGATCCGGTGGAGCCCTTTAACACGACGGTTGACCGCCGGGTCGATCCCTGTGCCCAACTCGATGAGCAGGCCGCGATCGCCCAGATATCGGATAATCGGCTGCATCGCTCAATCCTGCAAAAAGGTGCCCACCGGCGCTACGTCCACCCCGGCCGTTGTTAACGTTTCTCTGATCCGTCGCACCAGGGCCAACGCCGAAGGATTGTCCCCATGCACACAGACGGTGTCACCGGAAAGGGCGATTTCGTCACCATTGGCACAAATCACGCGCCCCTCGGTCACCATTTTGAGAACCCGCGCGGCGGCGAGGTCATGATCCTTGATCACCGCCCCGGACTCACGCCGGGATACCAGCGTTCCATCGACGTTGTAGGCCCGGTCCGCGAAAAATTCGCAGGCCACCCGAATGCCGGCCTTTTTTCCCATGGCCTTGAGGTCCTCCCGGTTGCTCCCGCCCAGAACAAAAAGAATTAAATCCTGGTCGATCGCGGCCATGGCCTCGGCCACGGTCTGCCAGATCACGGGATTGACGACCGCCATCGTGTAAAGGGCCCCGTGGGGTTTGACGTGCTGCAGCTTGCCCCCGGCGGCCTGCACAAAAGCCGTCAGAGCGCCAATTTGGTAGGCAACATAGTCGCGTATTTCATCCAGGGTGACATCCATGTTTCGACGGCCAAAGCCCACCAGATCGGGAAAGCCGGGATGGGCGCCCGGCCCTACCCCGTTATCGAGGGCCAGTTGCACGGTACGACGCATCACGGCCGGGTCGCCGGCGTGGAAACCACAGGCGATATTGGCCGAACTGATCAGGGGGACGACCTCTTCATCCAGGCCAATCACGTAATTACCAAAGCTCTCACCGACATCGGAATTGAGGTCAATGACTTTTCGGGTCTGGGACATGCCGACTCCTTGACAAAATGGTTAATGGAATGATCGTGAACAGGATCGATGCCTGACGCCGCTGTTTCAGCATTCCGGATTTCGCTTGTCAATGCCATCGCCATAACGCTCCGGCCGGATACCGTTTGAACCTTCTCCAACAACCGTCCAGATCATAAATACCAGGATCGCGCGTCTCCCAATGCCACAACGCGTTGAACACCCCATACATCAGTATCGTTCATTACGAAAGGGGCGCTTGCGGGCAAACCGGCCCGGTTCCGGTGCGGTTGATCCGATCGCCTCAAAAAATTGGCGCTGATCCAGATCGGCCACCATGTAGAAGGTCCCGCGCGGCCCCGCATGAAGGCTTCTTTGGCCTCGACCTGCTTCAGGTCTTCGCTCAAGCGCATGCGCATGCCGCCGGAGAGCCCCACAGGGAGCCCGAAGAGAAACAGCAGGCAAGCACACCATTTTCGGAAAAGCACCGTATCGATCCCAAGGCCCGCTGGATGGGGTTGGATCATTGTCGGAACCGAACGCCGGGGGAAGGGAATAAAACCATTGAACGACCGTCGCTCCTGGCGTAGACTTTGCGCTGCTCAAACGGTACGCTATCCGAGCCAAGTATGATCTGCAAGACCAACACAACCCATAAAGGATCTGCCCATGCTGACGCTCTCCGCCTATCAATCGCAAATCGACAACTGGGTCAACACCGTGGGAGTCCGCTATTTTTCCGAGCTCACCAATACGGCGATTCTGATGGAAGAGGTGGGTGAAGTCGCCCGCATCATGGCCCGGACCTACGGCGACCAAAGTTTCAAAGCCAACGAGCAGGCGATCGATCTGGCCGATGAACTGGCGGATGTGCTTTTCGTCCTGGGTTGCATCGCCAACCAGACCGGCATCGATTTGACCGACGCGGTGGAGAAGAACCTGGCCAAGAAAACCCGGCGCGATTTCGACCGTCACCGCAACAACCCCAAACTGACCAACCCGCCGGAAGGACCCAACCCCTGAAGCACCCGCGTGTCCGCTCCACCCATAGGGTTATTTTGTTCCCATCAAAGCCACCCAAGGGTTTATGGTGAGGCGTACCGGTGAACGCCGCAGCCGTGCATCCCCATAGCGCCTTGCAGGGCTAAAAAATGGTCCTTGCGGGACGGAGACTAGAGCGAACGGGCCAGTTCTTCGCCTTCGGCAATGGCCAGCATCAGGTTGCGGGGGGCTTTGGCATCACCGATCAGATGCACCTCGGTGCCCCGGTCCTTGAAAAGCCGGCGATCCGGGCGAATGGCCGTCATGCTTTCGGATATCACCAGGGCGTCCATGTCTTCGAGCACTTCGGTGGCATTCCCCGACCGGAATCGGGCGCCATGGGGCAGAAACGCCTCCACGGCTACATTTTTATGCAGCCGGACAGCGTGCTGATTGAGCCGCTCGCGCAGGTAGAACCGGTCGTTGCTGGACATCTCTTCGGCAAAATGACGGCCGCGGTTGAGTACCACGACCGTCTTGCCGGCATCGGCCAGGAAATCGGCCACCATCAGGGCGCTCTGCCCGCCCCCCAGGACCACCACCCGGTCCCCCGCCGGCAGTCCGCCTTCCATGACCTCCACGACGGAAAAGACTGCCATGGCCGTCTTGGAAAACCCCTTGATGATCGGCGTATCCGGAAGACTGCCGGTGGCCAGAACGACCACCTCCGGGGTGATTTCATCCAGCAGATGGGGCGTCAGCGCCGTCTCCAACCGGACCGCAACCCGCAGGCGCTTTAGCTCTTCCTCGAAGTAGGCCAGGATATCGCCCACCTCCTGCCGTCCCGGCGCGCGGGCGGCCAGCCGGAACAACCCGCCCAACCTGGTGCCCTCCTCGATCAACCCTACCTTGTGGCCCCGCATGGCGGCTGTACGGGCCGCGGCCAGCCCGGCCGGGCCGCCGCCCACCACCAGGACATGTCGCCTTTTCTCGGACGCCAATTCCTCTTGAAACAGGTATTCCCGGCCCACATCGGGATTGACCACGCACCCGCCCGGTTCGAGCTGCAGCACGGCATGGATGCATCCCAGGCAGCACCCGATGCAGGGGCGCACCGCCGCGGCCCTGTTTTGGCGCGCTTTGTTGGGCAGATCGGGGTCGGCCAGCAGAGCCCGTCCCATGGCCACCACGTCCGCCCGGCCTTCGGCGATGATCCGGTCGGCCATGTCGGCATGCTTGATCCGCCCCACGGCCACCACGGGAAGCGACACGACCTGCTTGACCGCCTCGGCCAGATGGACAAAACAGCCCTGGGGGGCATACACCGAGGGAATCGTCAACTCGCGGGAGCCGTAGACCCCGGCCGAAACGTGGAGATAATCGGCGCCGGCCTGCTCCAGAATGGGCGCCAGCCGCAGGGTATCGTCCCGCGTCCAGCCGCCCTCAATAAAATCATCGCCATTGATACGGACACCGACGGGGTAATCCGGCCCGGCTTTGGCTTGGACATCGGCCAGGAGGTCCATCAGGAAACGAATCCGGTTATCGAAACTGCCGCCATAGCGATCTTGCCGCCTGTTGCTGTTAAGCGCCAAGAACTGGGTAATCAGGTAGCCGTGGGCACCGTGGATTTCGATAAAATCAAACCCGGCCTCGCGGCAGCGCCGGGCCGCATCGCCAAACGCGGAAATCAGATCGCCGATTTCGATGGGATCGAGCGCTTTGGGGATCCCTTTGACCACCGCCGGGGCCGGGATTGCTGAAGGCGCTACCTTTTGATCGTGGTAGGACTGGCGGCCGCCGTGCATCAGTTGGACCCCGAAGCGGGCATCGTAGGGTCGCACTGCGGCCACCATCCGCCTCAGGGAGGGAATACAGGCATCGTCCCACAACTTGGGCAAATCGGGCAGTTCGACCCCGGTCGGATGGACGGCTCCGCCGCCCACCAGCAGCATCCCGGCACCACCCCGGGCCCGGGCCACGAAATACGCGCTGAGCTGCTCGGTCACGAAACCCTGCGCATCGACGCCGAAATTGATGCTCATGGCCGGCATGAGGATCCGGTTCTTGGCGGTCATGGGGCCGATGCTGATGGGATCAAAAAGATGGGCGCACGTTGTCATAGCCCCATCGCCTCCTTGGTTGGTGTTGGCGGGCGAAAACCGCTTAAAGGCCACCGCGTTTATAGCCCTCCGGGGTCATTTTCGTCAAACGCTGATCCAAGCGGTTCGGATCGCTTGGGAGGCAACCTCGTAAGCGCCCCGTCCGAAACCGCGGCTAGCCACCACACCCGGGGTCTCGGGCTCGCATCTGGCCGGATAAAGCACCAGAAGACCATCATTCGCCGGCCATGCCCCTCCTTTTTCAATACCTATTCAGTCCTTTAAGGAGGTTTGAGTCCGGCAAGCGAAAGAATAAAATCGATCCATCAATAACATTCAGCCTGGGGATAGGCGCAGGCGGCCAGAGGGATGAAACGGATGCGATATCCAAACCGGGCCCGACGCCGGGATGTTGGCGCTTTAGATGAAAAGGACCGTGCTGGAACGGGCCGGATCAAGGAGATGCGCAACATTTCCTATGCCTCCCAGGGGGACCGGCCCCAGGCCTATGATCGCTCTTTGGCGGGACCACGATTATAGGGGGTCAGGGAGTCGACATGACTGTCGAAAATCACTGTGACCGGTGGAAGATGATATTTCCGGGCGCTGCACGACATCATCCGCAAGGGTGTTCGGCGGCGTCGGTCTCAGGGCCTATGTACGGGGGGTCTCCACGGACCGCCTGATGTGGGGCATGATTGCCCCTTGACCCTTTTATGGATTGTGGTCATACTTGGCGCGCAAAAAAACTGAAACAACAGGCTATCATCAGACCACGACCTCTGCATGGCGCCCTGCCGAATCCAGGGGATCACAGACCTGACCATTCGATTGGACCGGGAAAGGCTATGACACAACCGATTATTGAATTCCGCGACGTGCACAAAACCCTCGGTTCCACCTATGTCCTGCGGGGCACCAACCTGCAGATCCCCAAAGGCGAAATTACCACCCTCATCGGCAAGAGCGGCACCGGCAAAAGTGTCTTTTTCAAGCATATTATCGGCCTGCTGGAGCCGGACGCCGGGGATGTCATCTGCGAAGGGAAGCCCATGTCCGAAATGACACGGGCCGAACTCTGGAAGTGGCGGGGCAAATTCAGCTACATGTTCCAGAACATGGCGCTGTTCGATTCGATGACCGTTTACGAAAACATCGCCCTGCCGCTGGAGCAGGGGACCGACCAACCCCGGGAAGAGATCGCGGAAAAGGTGCGCGAACGACTACGGCAGCTCGATTTGGAGGGCATCGACAGCAAATATCCCTCTGAACTGTCGGGGGGCATGCAAAAGCGGGTCGCCATGGCCAGAGCCTTGGTGACCAACCCGGAAATCATCCTGTTCGACGAGCCCACCACCGGTCTGGACCCCATCCGCAAAAACGCGGTTCACAACATGATTTCCGATTACCAGAGCAAATTCGGATTCACGGTCATGCTGATCAGCCATGAAATTCCGGATGTCTTTTTGATCACCCAGCAACTGGCCATGCTGGACGAGGGCAAGATCATCTTCCAGGGCCCGCCGGAGGATATCCAGGATATCGACGACGCCATGATCCACGAGTTCATCACTGGGCTTACCCATCCGCAGGATGAGTTGACCGGCATGGACACGGTCACCCAGGGCAAGCAGCACTACCAGGACGCCATGGAGCGGCTCGCGGAAGACCGGGCCGCTTTTGCCATTATTGTGCTGACCCTGGAGAGCATGGATGAAATCAACACCCGGTATGGCCACGTCAAGGGCCAGGTCATGCTCAAGAATTTCTCCGCCGAGGTGAACAAATATATTCGCAAGGAAGATTCCTGTTCCCGTCACGGCATGAGTCAGTTGATGATCGTGCGGCAAGATGCCGGTGCCGAGGATGCGCGCCAATTCTGTTTCCAGCTGGCCAAAGAACTCAAGACGGAGCGCATCGCGGAAGGTGCTCTGGCGGACCTGCCGACCTTAAACATCAGCGCCGGTTTTGCGGAAGCATCCTTGGGGGCTACATTCGACGACGTGCTGGCCGAAGCCGGATCCCGGGAATCCACTTTTCTGGAGTTCAAGATCAAATAATCGCGCCGGGCAGGCGCAAGGCGGATCGCGCTTGCAAAGGATCCTTACCCCAACCGATGAGGTTTTTATGACCCGTAAAATGTCTGTTGTTCTGGAGAACAAACTCGAAGAGCTGAGCGTGCTGACGCAGATGCTGCAGGTTTTTTTGCGACCTTATCAAATGCCCTCCGGCGTCCTCTATGCCCTTGAGCTCAGCCTGGAAGAGATCCTGGTGAATATTGTTTCCTATGCCTACCAAAGCGAAGGCATTCATGCGGTCCATTTCTCGGTTGAAGTGGATGAAGACCTGATTGCCATGAAGTTTGTTGATTCAGGCGACCCCTTCAATCCCCTGGCAGCAGAAAAGATGCGGCCCCAGGACCCCCTCATGGAGCGCGGCGTGGGCGGGCTGGGCATCAATTTCGTACGCCAGATGCGCGATATGATGGAATATCAACGCAAGGATGACCAAAACATTCTGCGCATTTGGTTTCAGCGGAATACCGAATTCAAGTAGCCACCTGATCTTCCCGGCCGGCCGCCTGTGCGCCGACCGGGGGAAACCGATACAAGGAAAGTGTTCATGGCCTCACCGACAGCAAACGATCACGACCTGGCGGGCCCCATGCCCCCCCCTCCGGAGACCCTGCTAAGCCGCCTGTTCGAACCCATCGGCCAGAGGGTGGCCGGCCTGGTGAACAACATGGGCGCCGCGGCCATTTTTTTGATCAAAGCCCTGATCCTTATCTTCGGTCGCAAACAGTTCCGGGCCATCGTTCAACAGATCAACATCATCGGGGCCAAAACCGTCAACATCGTGGCCCTGGTTGGCTTTTTCACCGGCATGGTCATGGGGCTGCAGCTCTATTACACGTTGGTCAAATACGGATCCACCGGCGTGCTGGGCTCCGCCGTGGCCCTCTCGATCATCCGTGAGCTGGGACCCGTGCTGACCGCCATCATGGTCACGGCGCGGGCCGGATCCTCCATGACCGCCGAAATCGGTATCCAGCGCAATTCCGAACAGATCGACGCCCTGTTTACCATGCGCATCGATCCCATCGGCTATTTGATCAGCCCCAAGATTGCGGCCGCCATCGTAAGCTTTCCCATTCTCACGGCCTTCTTTGATCTGGTGGGTATCCTGGGTGGCTACGTCAGCGGGGTCGTTATCATGGGGGTCAACAAAGGCGCCTATTTCTACCGCATTCAAGACAGCGTGGAAATGTCGGACATTAACGGCGGTTTTATCAAAGCCCTGGTTTTTGCGGTCATCGTTTCCACCATCTGCTGTTACCAGGGATATTTCACCCATATGCGTAAGGACAGCTACGGGGCACGCAGCGTCAGCCTGTCGACAACATCGGCGGTGGTCTTGTCATGCGTGTCCATCCTGGTGGCCGATTATATTGTGACTTCATTTTTACTCTAGCGTTTGATGCGTTAGTGGGTCAGATGCCTGCGGCAATCGCATCGCATGGATTTTAGAAAGGGCGCACAATGAAAAAATACTCCAATGAAACCATTGTCGGCATCTTCGTGGTTCTGGGTCTGATCGCTATTGGCTTCATGGCCGTGCGGATCGGCAACATGACCATTGCCGGCGACAACAGCTATTCGCTGTATGCCCCCTTCAGCACGGTCAGCGGCCTGCGGATTGGCAATGCGATCGAGTTGATGGGCATGGAGATCGGGCGTGTGGCCGATTTCGAGATGGACCAGGAAAAACAGCAGGCCATCGCCGAGCTTCGAATCAAGAAGGGCATCGATATCTACGACGATGCCATCGCCTCCATCAAGACCGCCGGACTGATCGGGGACAAGTATGTGGCCATCGATCCCGGTGGGGGGGGTGATCTCCTCGCCGATGGCGATACCATCATCGAAACCGAATCACCGGTGGATATCATGGAGTTGGTCAGCAAGTACGCGTTTGGCGATGTCGGCGAATAGGAGACCGGGCCCCCGGCCCTATCCGTTGCTGGCCTAAACCCGCCCACAGACCAAAGAATTTAACATGCGGCATCAAATTTAAATGGGAGCAGTCGATGAAAAAAATCCAATTGCTGGCCGTGACGGCTATATTGATCACCCTTGGCTGGGGGACTCCGGTCATGAGTGCGACGACGCAACCCCTTTCCTTGTCGCTGACCAATGCGCCTGAGGCTGAATCGATCTATCTCGCCCAGCAGCCGGGAATCATTCAGGATAAGACCAAAAGGCAGTCAACGGCGGAGAGTATGTGGGACGAGGACATGGACTTCGAAGACGATGAGGAAGTTTTGACCATCGCCGATCCATTGTATTATTTCAACAAAGGCATCTGGTATTTTAATGATTTCGTCTATCTGCGCCTGGGTGAGCCGGCGGCCAGAGGCTATAACTTTGTCGTGCCCGAAACAGCGCGCCGGGGGGTGCGCAATTTTTTCTCGAACCTTTACACCCCGGTGCGTCTGATCAGCTGCTTGTTGCAGGCCAAATGGAAGGAAGCCGGCACCGAAACCGGGCGATTGCTGATCAACAGCACCTTCGGCGTCCTGGGATTTGCCGACCTGGCCAAGGAAGAGGATTGGGCCGGATGGGAGGTGGCCGACGAAGATGTGGGGCAGGTCTTCGGGGCCTGGGGCATCGGCCACGGATTCTATCTGGTAATACCCATCGTGGGCCCCTCATCGGCCCGGGACGGGGTGGGCCGTCTGGCCAATGGCTATTTGGATCCGATCACCTGGTTTGACATTACCTTCTGGGAATATGCCGCCATATGGAGCTACCGCGAGTTCAATAACTATTCATTCTACGAAGGCGAGTACACGAAGTTCCGGGAGATGTCACTGGACCCCTACACCGCCATGCGCAATGCCTATATCCAATTTCGCGCGCGGCAGGTCCGCGAATAGGCATACGGTATAGGTCCTGAAAACAGGTTGGATGGGGGTAGGCGACACACCGAAAGGTAACCAATAGCAACGCTTACCAGAATATGGCGCCTGGGACGCCGTTCGGCGGCACGGTGAAGGGCGCCACCCGGCGATGGCCGGCGGGATTCTAATCGGTCAGGTGGCGCCGCCCCTCCTCCAGCGTATCCGCCATCGGAAAGATGGATGCGAAGCCGCTGATCTCCAAAATATGGCGCACATTCTCATTGGGCGCACACATCACGAACCGCCCTTCGGTGCGCTGGATCTGCTTGGAGGATGCCAATAGGACCCTTAATCCGGCACTGCTGATATACTCCAGCGCGGTCAGGTCATAGAGAAAGCGGCCCTTAGGAGTGATCGCCTGCATGATCTCTTTTTCGGTGGCCTCGGAGGTAACCGCATCCAGGCGGCCCGCAAATGTAAAGCTGACAATTCCATCCTTTTCACTGGTTTCAATTTTCATCGATCTTCCTTCTCCTGGCATCTTCCTATGTTGGGACGCAACGTCCGGATCAAATCATACCGCGCGGTCATCGCCAATTTGAAACCACAAATCGCGTTTTAGGGCCCCCCTAACAAAGCTGGGCTTCCACGCCCTTGGTCAACGTAATGGGTTTATTTTTACAAACCCAGTCTGTTGAGAAGGCCCCGTCGATCCGATGATTGGCGGGGGTTTGGGTTTGGCGTGCAACGCCTGCGCGATCGATCAACACCGGCCGGTAATGCCGATGCATGGCCAACATCGCCATCAGGCGTTGGCGGGGCTTGACCAATGACTTCCAACCGGCAACGCGGTATGGCTTAGCCTATCCGATGGTCCTCCCGGCGCCAGGTCTCATTTGGCTTTTAATATTATTTGTATCCAAATGCCGCCGAATAATCAATCCTTGTCTGGATCCGTTGGTCACCTCCGGAAAGCTGCATCATGCCTGCGTCCCTCGCCCGCCGGGTCAAAAGGGTATGCGCGGCGTTCGGCAATGCGCCGCGCACCAAGGGTTGGCGCACCCCTTGAGCGCAATCTTCCCTTAGAACCGGCAACCAATGCATCCCCGCAAATAGGCATCCACAGGTTCATGAATTGTTCGGGTGAACACCGTCGCGCACCTGGGGAAACGCGCTCTAGCCGGATATGGCCGATCTTTTTTTGGGGTTTCCCATACGGGAGGCGGTATTGAGCGCCGGGGGGAAATTGACAAACCCCTGAAACGCATTAATTAATCTACCTGCAGCCGGGTTTTTAGACGGCGACACTGAAAAGGCAATTCTTATACAACAATCGATGGAGAGGAGGCTGACGATGGCCTATACCTGTAAACGTTGTGGTGCGGTGGCGAAAGATCCCGGACACTTGTGCAATCCCTGCGGCGATCGCCAGAAATGCTCATTCTGCGGCGAACCGGAAATTAATCAGGCCCATATGTGCAAAGGCAAGCTCACCGCCATGAAATATGTCTGCGACGGCTGCGGTCGCGTGGCCATGGAGAGCGAGCATCTCTGCAAACCATCCCAGATCGGTTAGTCCGACAACCGTTGTCAAACCGCTGATGACCAAATATCATTGCGATGGCAAATGTTCGCAGGCCCAATGCCTTAACGACATTCCTGGGGTCGAACGCGTCCATGATGATTTGGTCCAAGTCTCCCCGCGCGCAGGCAAGAATCCGTCCTTGACAGGGTGAATGCTTCTCAATAGTCTTAGTTGGTATCATCCAATTGACGCTGTTGACCATTCATCCTGCGCGGAGATGGGATCGGCACGACGGCCGCGGCACCGATAGATCCGTCGATAGACCGGTTAGCAATTTACCGGCCCACCTTGGGATCGAATGTGCCTGTGGGGCCCGGGAGTCACCGCATGCAACGGGTAACGCTTTTCCTGTTCGGTATTCTTGTTCTGTTGGCCGCCGGCCCAGCGCACGCCGAAAACCCCTTCAATACGTCCGAACGCATGGTACAGATCGAATCCCGCCCCGGCATTCAGATCCGAACCATCATTTACCGACCGGAGCGGCCCTCGGCCACGGTCGTTCTTTTCCCGGACGGCAATGGACGCTTGGACATCACGCACGTATTCAATGATCCCTCCTGGGGACGATCCGAGGATATTCCCCTGGAGCTCATGGGGCATCTGCTTGACCAGGGGCTGATTGTCGTCCTGATGGATGCACCGACGGATCACCGCTCCATGCTGGGGGTCAACGGCTGGCACGGTCCGAATATTTTTCGGTTGAGCAAGGATCACGCCCGCGATATCGACGCCGTCATCGATTATCTTAACGCCCGGGAATCCCTGCCCGTATGGTTGGTTGGCATTCGTATGGGGGCCTTTTCCGCGGCCACGGCAGCCATTCAACTCCAGGAGAAGGTCAATGGCCTGGTCATCGCTGGCGGAATCACCCAATGCCCCGAACAGAAAATCCTGTTGCAGCTTTGTCCCCAAGGACTCATGGGGATGCCTTTGCATGAAATCACGGTCCCGACGTTGATTCTTTCCGGCGGCCATGCGTTTCCGGAAGCCCTGCTGGCTTCGGCCCTGAACCACTCCCCCAGCATTCGTTTCCATACTTTCCCGGAGTTTGTGGACTTCGAATCATGGGGCAGCTGGGATGCCACCGCCAATACCATTCCGGGGGTGTCGAATGCGGACATCAGTCGTGAGATGACGGACTTCATCCGTTGGAATCAAATCAACAACCCCGTCATCGTCAGCGAAACCTTACCCAAGGCCATTCCGGATGTGGAAATCTATCTGGTCGGTTGCTGCTACTAGACCAGCGGCCGGATCAGGATCTAAGCTAACATGCCGGCGCCTGGCCCTAATCCGACCGGCTGCCGTCATCAAAAAGATACCCCACCGAACGCACACTCCTGAAAAACTGCGGCTTTTTGGGATTCTCCTCAAAGTACTTGCGGAACCGAACGATAAAATTATCCACGGTACGCGTCGTCATGGCACCCCGGTAGCCCCACCCGATCTCCAAAATTTTGCTGCGCGACAAGGGTTTGCCCCGATGCTTGATAAATAATTTGAGCAGCTTGAGTTCCTGCTCCGTCAAGCGAACCTCCCCGGCTTGGCATTGGGCTTTCCCCGTATCGAAAGCCACGGTGTTGGTCCCGAAGCGATAGACACGGTCGGCAAGGTCATGATCTTCAAATTCCTGTCCGTCATCCGCGTGGCTCCAAGACGCCCTTTTGATCAGGCGCTCCACGCGCAGTTGAAACTCTTCCAGATTAAACGGCTTGGCCAGATAGTCGTCGACCCCGTGGATGAGCCCCCGAACGCGGTCGTCCGGGCCGGCCTTGGCAGAAAGGATCAAAATGGGCAGTTTTTCATCTTCCAGGCGGATACTCTGAAGAACCGAAAAACCATCGATGCCCGGCAGCATGATGTCCAGAACGATCAGGTCCGGCCGCCAGGCTTTCCATTGCTGCAAGGCCGCAACACCATCCGTGGCAATCGTAACGTCGTAGCCCAGCAGGGAGAGATTCAAGCGAATGCCTTCGGCGATATGCTTTTCATCTTCAACAACCAAAATTCGCTTTTTGGGATCGGCTTGGATAATCATCATTTGTCTTTCACCAGAGATTGGTATTTACGCCGGGGTAGGATGAGGGAGAAAATCGATCCCGGCGCATCCGTACGGCTATCGGCCGAGACCCGGCCTTTGTGGAGGCGAGCAATACTTTCGACCAGGCTCAATCCCAGGCCGCTGCCTTTGGCCAGGGTTCCCCCGGATCGACCCGCCTGGTAAAAGCGACGAAAGATCTTGCGGGCTTCCCTTTTGTCAATCCCGATGCCGTTGTCCTCAAAACACAGCCTCAAATGACGCCGTTCCGCGTAAAAGCGGATATCGATACGGGGTCGATCGGCGTCATTGTATTTAACCGCATTGGTCAGCAGATTCATCACCAGCATTTCAAACAGGGGCCGATCCACGGGATGGCGCCATGTACCGCCCGTGGGGGGATGAATGTGAATGTCACACTCCTCAAAGAGGGGGGCGTGTGTTTTCAGCAAATCTTCAATGGATTGCACCAGGTCGGTCCGCTGGAAATCCGCCTGGTAACTTTTACTTTCAAGCCGGGCCAGGTTAAGAATGCGGTTGATGTTATCCGTCAAGCGCCCCACGTCCGACAGCATATAGTGAAGATACTTTTCCCGGTCTTCACGGGCCAGTTCGTATCGCAGAAAGGTCTCCAGAAATAGTTTCAGGGAGGTCACCGGCGTTTTTAGCTCATGGGTGAAATTGTTGATAAAATTATGCTGTAGCCGGAACAGCTGGA
The DNA here is from genome assembly GCA_050124295.1 of Desulfobacterales bacterium. Lineage (GTDB taxonomy): Bacteria > Desulfobacterota > Desulfobacteria > Desulfobacterales > UBA5852 > JABZFP01. Next base: position 18,247 of record JASFFM010000034.1, read on the forward strand.
GGGTTTTCTGGTTGTAGACAAAAATCGTAAAAATCCCCATCAGGATGATCCCCACCAGGATGGACAATACCAACACCACCACCCAGGTTTGGGGCGCCAGGACCTGCACCTGTTCGAGATTGAGCTTGCGCACCAGGGCTTCCAGGCCCGTGCTGACCTCCACATACCAGTAAATATACAAAAACAGCGATAAAACCAGCGCAATCGTAGAAAAGACAAAGATCGATATGGGGTGAAAAAACCAGGCTGCGCGTCTCATAGTGGGCACCATGTTAGGGTGTTTATCGCT
>JASFFM010000035.1:0-18385 GCA_050124295.1 Desulfobacterales bacterium
CTCGTCCACGATAATCACTTCGCCGTTTTTAACGATATAGTCAACGTCCCGTTTAAAGAGCGCATGGGCCTTCAAGGCCTGCTGGACATGGTGCAGTAAATCGATATTTTTGGGATCATAGAGGTTTTCCACCTTCAGCAAATGTTCCGCATGGGCCACCCCCTCTTCGGTCAGGGTAACACTGCGGGCTTTTTCATCAATGGTGAAATCCGCCTCTTTTTTCATCCGTGGAATAATGCCATTCACGTGGTAATACAGCTGGGTCGATTTTTCAGCTGGTCCTGATATGATCAGCGGTGTGCGCGCTTCATCGACCAGAATACTGTCTACCTCGTCTACGATGGCATAATGCAGTTCCCTTTGCACAAGACCTTCTTTGTGGAACTTCATATTGTCACGTAGGTAATCGAATCCGAATTCGTTATTGGTGCCGTAGGTAATATCCGCCCCATAGGCCGCCTGCCGCTCAGTATCGGTCAGGCCATGCAGGACACAGCCAACTTCAAGCCCCAAAAACCGGTAGATTTGCCCCATCCATTCCGCATCCCTTCCGGCCAAATAATCGTTCACGGTAATAACATGTACACCCCGCCCGCTGAGGGCATTAAGGTAGGCCGGCAGCGTCGCCACCAGCGTTTTCCCCTCACCGGTCTTCATTTCCGATATCTTGCCGGCATGCAGCACCATCCCGCCGATCAACTGACAGTCAAAATGCCGCATGGCCAGTGTACGAACCGATGCCTCGCGAACCAGGGCGAACGCTTCCGGGAGAAGATCGTCAAGCGTTTCGCCCTGGGCATAGCGATTTTTCATCGCTCCCGTGCGGGCCCGCAGGGCATCGTTGTCAAGCGCTTGGAGACCGGTCTCTAACTGATTGATGCGGTCCACCACGGGATTGAGCTTCTTGAGGACCCGTTCGTTTTGGCTACCGAATACTTTGGTTAATAACTGTCCCAGCATGAGGATAAAGCATTCCTTTCTGATCGAATGTGGGCCACAGATTATGGAGACTCCCTTACTCCGCCCCCCAAACGTTGTCAACTCGTCACCCCATGCACCACAGCCCGCCAATCGATGACATCTCCCTTACAAGCACCGCTTGGGGCTTCGAACAATAATGTCCAAATGTATCCACATTACGGATCGGATCGTGGAAATGAGGATGATGCAATGACGAATGCGGTGGGCCGGATAAGAAACTGACGAATGATGACAGCAATGGCTGTTGAGGATTGCCCGTACCAAAAAACCGACGGGGCATTTTTCCCAGCGTCTCTGGTGTTTGCTTGCTGGCTGGGGTGATGCCCCGTTGAAATGTGTGGGTGCTAATTCAGTTCAAGATATATTTTTCGGGGTTCACCGGGACACCGTTCAGGCGCACCTCATAATGTAGATGGGGCCCGGTGCTGCGGCCGGTGTTACCCATTTTAGCGATTGTATCGCCCCGTTTGACCTTCGCTCCTTTTTTGAGGTCGGTGCCCTTAAGGTGGCCGTAGCGCGTGACAAGGCCATAACCATGATCGACAATCATCAGTTTACCATAAGCCCCCTTCTTACCGATATAGGTTACCACCCCGTCGGCCGGCGATATGATGGGGGTTCCCTCACGATTGGCAATGTCATAGGCGGCGTGAAGCTCACGCCTTCCGGTGAAAGGCGAAATGCGATAGCCGAAACGGGATGAAATCCATCCTTTGGCCGGCCGGATAGAGGGTGTGCAGGCCAAAAGATTCTTTTTCTCTTCCAGTTGTCCGAGGAGAGAGGTAAAATCCTGTTGTTGAGCGAAAGAGGCGCTTTCAAGCAGTTCGACTTGGTCGTGCATGGATCGAATCAAACCCGACTGGTCTCGTCGCAAAGAGGCGCTTGGATCCAGATCTTCCGGTGTCGCGCCACCGACACCAAACAGGTTGTCCTGCCCCGCTGGTTTTTCGAGGTTGGCAATGACGCGAATCTTTTTTTCAAATGAATTTAGCGCTACCAGATTCGATTTGAGTTGGTTGATTTCATTTGCAAAACATTCAATCTGCCGTTTGTGGTGAACAATCTCAGCATCCCGGGCAGCTACTTTTGTTTCCAGCTCTGCCATCTGGGCGGCGGACTGCTTCAAATTTAAATAGTCCTTGACCAGGAGTCCTACCCCCGTCATGATCACCAGACTGAGCACAGCGCCTGCCGCCAACACCAGTTTGGAGTAAGAAAACTGGCGGATGCGCGAACCATTGCCACTAAGTAAGATAAATGTCATTCTGTTTCGCATAATCAACCTGCCACATTTCCCAATAGATTAACCCGAGCGATATATCGCTTTAAACAGAGCGTAAGGCATCTCCGCAGACAACCGGTTGGGATCGGGTTTTTCCTTTAAATTTAGCATGATACCAAAAGGCATCCCGGCTGTCAATGTATCCATGCGGCACACACCTCTCGAGAAACCATATTGCTTAGATCGCTGTCACCATAGCGTTTGATGGTGACCAAACTGCCAACCATGTAAAAAACGCCTTCGGGTCTAAGCCCCGAAGGCGTCGAAATTTAACCTTCGGTGACCCGGCTGTCCTGGCCTTTCAGCTTTAGACCCGTGGTTGTGCGTCCTCGCTTTTCAGCGAGTTTGCCTTTTCGTGGTTACGCGTCAATAGCGTCGGTTCGTTGTTAAGATCAAAATCGTTTTGATTATCTATACTGATGATATTACATCAAACCCAACTTGAATTTCAAGCTTTTTAATGTATTTTTCATCAACATTGTAATCGTCATCGGACCAACCCCCCCAGGTACCGGGGTAATGGATCCTGCGATCTCCTTGGCGGCCTCGAAATCCACATCGCCCTTCAGAACGGCGATTTTCTTGCCGGTTTTCTCACTAATCTTCTCACCTACACGGTTGACACCCACGTCGATGACACATGCCCCCGGCTTGATCCATTCCGGTTTGACCAAGCCCGGCACACCTGCCGCTACGATAAGTATATCGGCACGCTGGCAGTGTGCCTTTAGGTCTTTTGTGCCCGTGTGAACGACCGTCACGGTGGAGTTGGCGCCCACACCTTTCTGGAGCATCATGTTGGCAATGGGTTTGCCCACGATATTGGATCGTCCCACGACGACGACTTCCGCACCTTTGGTTTCCACACCCGCGCGCACAATCATTTCCTGGATACCGGCCGGCGTACAGGGCGGAAATTTCACCTCATCGCCGCCAATCATCAGGCGCCCCACATTGACCGGGTGAAAACCATCCACATCCTTATCCGGGTCGATGGCATTCAGCACCTTTTTTTCGTCGACGTGCTTGGGCAGCGGCAACTGGACCAGGATGCCGTTGATGGAATCATCATGGTTGTATTTATCGATCAGTGCCAAGAGATCTTCCTCGGAGATATCGACCGGTTGTGTATCTTGAATTTCATGGAAGCCGACCCTGTGCGCCGTTTTGATCTTAAGGGTTACGTATGAGATGGATGCCGGGTTTTCGCCAACCAGGATAGTGACCAGTCCGGGCACCACACCATGCTTTTCTTTGATTTCTGCAACCTCTGCCGTGATTTCCTCGAGAATCTCCTCGCGGATGTCGGTCCCCTTGATCAGCTTGGCTGTCATCTTCGGTCTCCTTTCACCATGTAAATACAGAATTTTCAGATACCCCGATGGGCTGGGATGGACGGTTAACGTCTTAGTTGTCTATTTAATTCACAAGATTTTGTCAAGAATTCGAGCCATTACAACCTCAATTTCTCAAGTCTGAGGCCGATTTTCACCGATCGGACACAAACGCCAATCCCTTCACGGTTGCTAAAGGGGGTAAGGCACCGGCATCAGTCCGGCACGTTCATCCAGGTCAAGCATCAAATTCATATTCTGCACGGCCTGACCGGCAGCCCCTTTGACCAGATTGTCGATGGCGGACATCAGGATCAGTGTCCCACTCCTATCATCGAGGTGCAAGCCGATGTCAATAAAATTGGTGCCGCGCACATGACGCGTATTGGGAACATGCCCTTCACGGCTCAACCTCACAAAAGGACAGGTCCCATAGCTATCTTTCAAGCATTCCATAATGCGGTCAGATTCCACCAGCGGCGTGGTCTGGGCATAGGTTGTCGCCAGCATTCCCCGACTCATGGGCAGTAAATGAGGGACAAAAGTGAGGTGAACCGCATAGCCCGCCTCCCGGCTTATGACTTCATCAATTTCTGGATTATGGCGATGCTGCGCTACCTTGTATGGCTTGAACGATTCACTCACTTCACAGAAATGGGTAGCTAAGCTCAGGCTGCGACCGGCCCCGCTTACCCCGGATTTGGCATCGGCCACCAGATGGGCCGGGGAGATCAACCCGTCTCTGATGAGTGGGATCAGGGGGAGCAGAACACTGGTCGGATAGCAGCCGGGATTGCCCACCAGCCGGGAAGCACGAATGCGATCCGCATAAATCTCGCTGAGACCATAAACCGCCTGGTCCAAGAGCGCCGGTGCCGCGTGAGGCTGGTAAACCGTTTCATAGCGATGAACATCGCTGAACCGGAAATCAGCCGACAGATCGATAACCCGCAGACCAGCCTCCAGGAGTTCGGGAACCAAATTCATGGGCAGTTGGTGCGGCAGTGATAAAAATACCATGTCCGCCGACTTTTTTAGGCCCTGGACGTCATAGGGTTCGCAGGACAGATCCGTTAAACCGGACAAGGCCGGATAAATCGATGCAAATGGCTGACCGGCGAATTTTCGGGATGTAACGGTGGTGAGGGAGACATCCGGATGTCCAATTAAAATCCGCACAAGCTCGGCGCCAGCATATCCGGTAGCCCCCACAACAGCAATTCGGACCATGAGAACTCCTAAATTGAAGACCTGGGAAAAAAAGCAAAGACGCACTCAATCGTTTATCAAAGAAGACCGAGGGATTCAAGCTACCGATGGTGCAATCGTGTCGAAGGCGTATCGCAATATATAGTATATTGTTTGACGTGACACCCAATAAGTTGTATACGTTTAGCATACGATGATCCAATATTGCAGGAGGGCTCTTTCGGCAAGGGATTCAAGACGGGAAACGTGGTTTAGCTCAACAGGTTTTGCATGGATCGGAGAGCGTTTCTATTAAAATCGCTTGGCTGGACCCTGGCGGGATTTGCGGGTAGCAGCTCTTTTTTTAAAGCTTTGGCCATGGGCCGCCGCCCGTATGATGCCCGCATGGCCATCATCATCGATGATATCGGCTCTAGCCGCAGCCATGCCGATGCCTTTCTGAGGATCTCATCCAACCTCACCTACGCCGTCTTGCCCCACCTTCCCCGCTCTGTTGAACTGGCGCACACAATTCATGAGGATGGTCACGAGATCCTGCTCCACCAGCCCATGGAACCCTTCAATCGATGTTTGGATCCGGGACCCGGAGCCTTATTTGTAGGAGACAGCCCTGCCCGCATCATGGACATTGTGGGCATGAATGTCCGAGCCGTGCCGTTTGCCGCAGGTGTCAATAACCACATGGGGTCTCGTTTCACCTCCAATGGGAAAAAAATTCGTTGCGCCTTGCAAGCGATAAAGCAACGTGACCTCTTTTTTGTTGACAGCCTGACATCACATCACTCGAAAGCCTACCTGACTGCCTGCCGCATGCACATGAACAGCGGCCGCCGGGATACGTTTATCGACAATCACCGCCACCCCCAGGCCATTTTAAACCGCCTCTACGATGTGATGAACCGATCACTTATTCACGGTCGCGCCATTGCTATTGGGCACCCCTATCCTGAAACAGCCAAGGCACTACAAAAATTCTGCTCCGAGATTCAAGGTACGTCGATTGGCGTCGTACCCGTATCTGATCTGCTTGCAGAAGCGGCCTGAAGCGTCGCCGGTAAATCGGTAGGTGATGCCATCGCAATGGGGACCGCGCGCTGGCAAAAACCCTTTTTGGCCAAGGCCCATAAAAATCTATCGCCAACGGGCATCAGATATCGACAAGCGAGCCCTGAACCGCTATACACAGTTTTACCGACAGCGCCATTTACCTCTCCATTATTTCGCCATTTGCCACCGCACGGTACCAGAAACCTGGGATCCTTTGTCCGCATGCCCCGTTTTGACCTGCAAGGAGGGATCATGACCAAACTAGGGACAACCAATACCCTCTCCCATGAAAATGGCCAATGCCTGCTGCGCATGGCCCGCACAACCATAGCCGCGCATCTGAAGCGTCCGGTGGCGGATGCCGACCGCCGGGCCATTGAAGAGGCCTTGGGCGATCCCATTTTTTCAAGCGCGTGCGGAACCTTTGTTACCCTGAAAAAGGACGGTCATCTGCGCGGTTGTATCGGAAGTCTTTCATCGACCGTCCCCTTGGCGGAAAACATCCGCCAAAATGCGGTCAACGCCGCTTTCCATGACCCCCGCTTCCCTCCTTTGGAGCTTGACGAATTGGATCTCATCCTTCTCGAGGTGAGTATTCTCACCGCCCCAGAACGATTGGAGTACGCCGATGCCGACGACCTGCTCGCGTTGCTTCGCCCTGGAACCGACGGCGTTATCCTCCGCAAAGGCAGCGCCAGTGCCACCTTCTTGCCCCAGGTGTGGAAACAGCTTCCTCGACGCCAGGACTTCCTCTCGCACCTATGCTTAAAGGCCGGTCTTAAGTCCCAAGCCTGGCGTGAAGGTGATCTCCAGGTGCAGACCTACCAGGTTCAATCCTTCAAGGAGACAAAGACCCCTTAGTTTTTACTTCATGTCCAGGGGCTGCGGTGCTTCGATCGCATTTCGCGATGGGAGTGGATGACAGGCCGTCCCGGGCCGGGATCCAAGAAACGCCGAGGGAAAGGGAACCCGATTGCCAAGCGCCCCAAAAGAATAGGGGTTGGCTATTTATTAGGGAAGGCGAACGTCAGGAGGGGGGCGTAATTAGGTATTGGCGGGCGCTTTACGACGGCGGATCACGTTTCCACGCCGGGCACTCTGAAACCATTGCCGGTTCAATTCTTCTTTGAGCAGCTTGATCAAATCGTCATAAGTCTCGTGGCCCGTAAGCCGGTAGCCCAGGGAACGTAGCTCCTGACGCAATTCGCGGGCAGAATGCTGCTTTTCTGCGATTGGGCGGTCGGCGATTTTTTTCTCCATGGCAGCAACCTCGTCTCACAAAAGCGATAAATTTCATTTTGCAGTAAACAATCACCACCGGAGCTATCAATCGACCACGGTCGTAATAATGCCGCTTTTATATGAGTCACAAAGGTCCGTCAAGGTGAAAAGAGACGGCACGTTGGAATCTTGTCCATCACCGCGTGCCGCGGGGCGATCCTCAGATCGATTCCTGCGGACCTTCCTGAGGTCGTGGTGGATTGGCCATGGGTCGCATGTAGGCCTGCAAAGCATCGTAATGGGCGATATTCTGTTGAATATGCCGGATGCCCTTTTCAATCAAGGATAAGGCTTCCTGATCACGAATGAAGGCATCATAAACTTTGATGGCAAGAATCAGATCTTCCGATTTCTGGCGCGCATCAGCAATATCCTGCACCCGGAGGGTAAAAAAATCGGATCGAGCGCTATCACGGATATACGTGGTAATCGATAAAAGCTCCCATTGATAGTATGAAATTAGGCTGGCTTGCTCGATAAAGCGCGCCGCACTCTGGATCTGAGCCAGCTGCTGTCCCCCTTCTTCAATGTGCCGGCGCGCGGCTGCATGCAGGTCGCTGTGAACGACTTTCAATTCCTGATAGTTTAGATATAGCTTTTCCACTTCCGCACGCATGGGGCCATAATCCGGCAATGCATTTGGCCGGGCACATCCGAATAGAAGTAGAATAATCAACATTCCCATCAGGCAGGCGCTTGTTGTGCAAAATCTCGACATGTCAGTATCCTTTAATTTTCCATCCCAAAGCGACGACCAAGGTCAGCCCCGGAGGGCTGGTAATTCAAAACGTGCAGCCCCGTCGACATTTCGTCAAGTTTCCGCCGCCAATGAAAAAAGTTCCCGCCCGTCTGTGCCCCAGCCGTCAGAGGAAGATCAGGCTTCCGAGTTTCCCATTCCGTCGGCACCCATTTCACTAAAAACGGCATCAACGATCTGTCGGGCCTCGCTCTGAATCCACCGGAGATGGTCGAGGTCCTGAAAGGTTTCGGCATAAATTTTATAAACATCTTCCGTTCCGGAAGGTCGTGCCGCAAACCAACCGTTGGCCGTCACCACCTTGAGCCCCCCGATGGGGGCACCGTTGCCTGGCGCATGGGTAAGTTTGGCAATGATTTTGTCCCCGGCCAGTTCATCTGCGCCGACCTGATCCGGTGATAAGGCCTTCAGGCAGTCCTTCTGCGATGGCGTGGCCGGCGCATCCAAACGCTCGTAGTGCGGCGTGCCAAAGGAAAGGGTCAATTCACGATAGATTTGGCCCGGATCCTTTCCCGTCACCGCCAGCATTTCGGCGGCCAGCAGATTCATGATCAGGCCATCCTTGTCTGTACTCCACACCGTGCCGTCGCGGCGTAAAAAACTGGCCCCGGCGCTTTCCTCACCCCCGAAAGCACAGCGACCCTCAAGCAAACCATCAACAAACCATTTGAACCCTACGGGAACTTCCCACAATGGGCGGTTAAGATGATGAGCCAGACGGTCGATGATCCCACTGCTTACCAACGTCTTGCCGATACTGCCGGAAGGCAGCCATTCCGGGCGATGATCCATAAGATAGTAAATTGCGGCGGCCAGGTAGTGGTTGGGATTCATCAAGCCTACAGAAGGCGTTACGATGCCATGACGATCCACATCGGGATCGTTTCCGAAGGCGATGTCATAGCGGTCTTTCATTCCGATAAGCCCTGCCATCGCGAAGGGCGATGAACAGTCCATGCGGATACGACCATCTTTATCAACGGTCATGAAACGAAAATCGCTCTCAACCACCGGATTGACCACATCCAGGTTCAAACGATAGTGTTCGGCGATGACGGGCCAATAATCCACCGCCGCCCCGCCCAGCGGATCGACTCCGATACGGACCCCGGCCGCTTGAATCGCGGCCAAATCCACAACCCTATCCAGATCGGCGACATAATCTCCCAAAAGGTCGGCCTGGCTGCCGGGGCGTCCGGCAGCACGCTTAACGCCCTGGTTGCGATTTTCCATAAGGTCATTGGCCCGAGTCTCAATCCACTGGGTCACGGCACTGTCAGCGGGCCCGCCGTGGGGCGGATTGTATTTAAGTCCTCCGTCTTGCGGTGGGTTATGGGAAGGCGTAATGATGATACCATCGGCCAGTCCTTTGCGGCGGCGACGGTTGTAGGTGAGGATCGCATGCGAAATGACCGGCGTCGGCGTGTAGGCACTACGACGGCAGGTTATCGTTGCCACACTGTTTCCAGCCAGAACCTCCTGCACGGAAATCATGCTGGGGGTTGAAAGCGCATGGGTATCCCGGCCGAGATAAAGAGGCCCGTTGATGCCCTGTCGTCGTCGGTAATCACAAACGGCCTGCGTCACAGCAAGAATATGGGCCTCGTTAAAGCTGCCCTTGAGAGATGATCCGCGGTGGCCGGATGTGCCGAAACTGACGCGCTGCCCGACAGTATCCGAGTCAGGCACCTTGCTGTAGTATTGACTTATCAATGCGGGTACGTCGACAAGCAATGTCCGGGGGGCAGGATGACCGGCCAAGGGATGATGACTCATATTCAGGTCCTTTCGATGCGATGCCTTTTGGGTTGGGAACAGGAGGTCATCGTCGCAAGCGTATACAAGCATATATCGGAAAGGCCGCCGAAAGCGTGTCACATGACGCCGTCAAAATGTTATGGCCACACGACGGCCGATCGTATGGGTAACCTCGGCGGTCATCAGGGATCATTTTCATTCTGTGCGCAGAATCAATCGATGGGTATGGTGCCCGCGGCGGCCAATCGCAACATCAACCACCGTCCGTTTGCGGGAAAGCGGTGTTGGCGTAGAGATATTCCATTTTCTCTTTATGTTTCAGCTCCTCATTGGCGATTTTGTGCAGCATTTCACAAGCCGCATCGCCTTCTTCGTAGAGGGCAGCCAATTCGCTGTAGAAATGGTAGGCGCGCAGTTCCCGGTGAGAGGCCACCAGAAAGATCTGCTCACGGCTCATATCTTCTTCCACCTCCGGTTCTTCGAGGTGCTCGGCAATTTTGTAGTAAACAACATCCGACAGACGCATGGCCTCGGGGCCGATACCATCGGCACGGAATTTTTCCAGAAACGCCTTATGCTTCTTTTCCTCTTCACCGATCCAAAGAATTGTATCCCTCGCCGCCTTGTCACTCACTTTTACCGACAGATCCGTGTAGAAGCGAAATGCGTCCTCTTCCCTCGCAATGGCGATATCGATGAACTCCAATAATTTTTCATCAAGCATCGTAACGGTATCCTTCCTCTGGTTGCTGGGCCCCAATGTGGCAACCCGCGGGTGAATTCCGGTAGCGCACCGGAGGTGGGGTTGGGGCCACAGAAGTCAATGTCCCACAAAGGGGGCACAAATAGTTACCTTTAATTGTTATTCATTCTAATCACCCCGTTACTTTTTGGCAACCATTCAAGACCCTGGACGGGCCTTCTCAGGGACGGTTAGAAGTTTTCGAGAGCTGTGCCAACAGGTTGCGTGTAAATACGGTTAGTGTGATGCGCCCGCCACGGATGCAAATAAAGAAACCGGCCACGAATACCCCATCGGCCCCAGTCGACAAATCCAGATGATCGGCGGGGAGAGGCTTTCTGCAAAAACAATTGCCTCCTTGACAGCACCTCGCGTCGATCAAGGAGGCAATTGCCGACCGGGCCCTTTCCCGGTCCGCAACTCGAACAAGCTTGGCCAAGATCGTGTCAAGTTTTGACATGAGGACCGCCGGCTTGCCGAACCATCCGATACCGGTCAACCTTCGCCATGGCAGGTGGGGTTCCGGTTGGACCTCCCTGTCAGGCATAACACACCTCATTATAAAATCGACTGGCCTCCTCCACGGAATCGAAGATCAACCAGTCTTTCCAGATCACCCGCCCACCCCGTCGACGGGTGATTTCGACGGTGGTGCTGCCGTGATACTCAAACGCCTCCTTGTAGTCCGGGTAAATGATTTGTCCGTCCATTCTTCCTCCTTACGATTGAAATGATTTACAAATTCCCATAAGGAAACCTTACCGGCACCAATCGTAATTGTCTTGGTAACACGGTGCTGTGACAGATCCGGTCACACGACCGACGATTATTTTGCTACACTGACCTGCAAGCGTATGGATCATCGACATGGGAGGTGCCAATGGCACGGGGTGACCAGCTGGCGCGGCAATGGACTATTATTCAAAGCTTGTTGGCGTCCCGCACGGGCAAATACGTATCGGAGCTGGCCGAGACCCTGGGGTGCCACCGGCGCACGGTATACCGGGATTTGGAAGCCTTGCAGAATGCCGGCTTCCCTCTTTTCAGCGATCAGGAGGAAGGCCGTGCGCGATGGTATCTGGTCGAAAACGCCCGGCAATCCATTCCAATCCCTTTCAGCATCACGGAGTTGATGGCGCTTTATTTCAGCCGCGATTGGCTGCGCGGCCTGGAGAAAACGGTATTCCACGAATCATTGGAAAGCCTGTTTCAAAAAATCAAAGCAACCCTGCCGGCGGCGACCGACCAGTACCTGGCCTCATTCCGGCGCGCCATTAAGGTGGGTGCCCAACCTCACAAGCACTACGGCGCTTTCCGGGAAACACTCGATTTGATCAACCAGGCCATCGTCGATCAAAAAATCCTCCGCATCGCTTATTTCACCATGAGCCGCAGCCGCCGCAGCCGCCGCAACCTCGCCCCCTACCGGTTGTGGTATTTTGACGGAACCTTTTATCTGATTGCCTATTGTTATCTCCGCCGCGATGTCAGGGTGTTTGCCGTCGACCGCATTCGAGCGATAGAATTGCTGGCGGAAACCTTCCACCGGCCCGACGAAAGGATTGTGGACGGATTTATGGAAACCAGCTTTGGTGTTTTCCGCGGCGAAAAAGTCCACGTGACGATTTGTTTTGCTCCCCAGGTGGCCGGCTACATACGCGAAAAAAAATGGCATGCCACCCAAAAACTGACCCGTTTGAAAAATGGGGGCGTGCAATTCGAAGCCGACGTGGCCGGTATCCAAGAGATCAAATACTGGGTGATGCAATGGGGTGCCCAGGCCGAAGTGATATCGCCGGGAAAACTGCGCCGGGAGATCCAGACGGAGGCGGCTGCTCTGTTGCGCCTATACGGGCCCGTTGCGAGACCCGCGAACGATGCCGGCGCTGGAAATCGGTAAGGAGCGCTATGGTCGCACTGCAATCAGGGAGGCTTTGTAGGCAGGGGCGTCCTTGCTTCGGCTGGGGCCTTCACGGTAGGCGATGGTTCGCAAGCCCGGAAACGCTGTGCGCAACTCATTGCCCTGCAGCAGATGCTGCCGAGAAAATTTCTGCCGACCGCTGGGGGCCTCATCCTGCAGATAAGTTTCAAAGATGAGGACACCACCAGAACAGAGACCGTTTTGCAAGGCGGCAAAAAGACGCCGCTTCAGAAACCGGATATTGACAATCAACTGATAGCGGCCGGGTTGAATCGTAAAGGTATCAAGGTCCTGGCAGATACGCAGGATGGCGGGGGACCGACAGACAAAGCGGTGCAGGCCTTCTTCCGAAATATCCACCGCATCGACCCAGAATCCCCGTTGCGCCAGATAACAGGCATTACGTCCATTGCCACAGGCTAGATCAAGAGCGCGGCCTATCCGGGCGTGATGGCAGAAATCCTGCACCACCCGAGAGGGGGCTGAAGGGAAGCGCTGCGCGCGGTATTTACGATCCCACTTGTCCCGGTCAACTTGCATGGTTTTCTACAGAGCCGAAATGATACTGCTGGGACAACAGGCGGCGGGTCGGCGGGCTCACATCGAGATTCTCCATCTCCGCGGCGGTCACCCAGCGGGCCTCCAGGGCGTCATCGCCGGAACGCAGTCTGCCACCACGATAGATCGCTTCGAGGTCGACAATGACATAATGATAACGGATTCGGCCATCGTCGTCGTAATCGACGACATCGAAACAAAAGATTGGCTCTCCGGCGCGGATACGAATACCGGTTTCCTCCAGAATCTCCCGTTCAGCCGCTTCCTGCAGTGATTCCCCCAAATGTATGCCGCCACCGGGAATCGCCCACTGGCCATAAGCGGGTGCCTTGCCCCGTCGCACCAATAGTACGCGTTGTTTTTTAAATACAACGGCACCGACAGCCACGTGTGGTTCGGATGGATAACAGCCCGCGGGAATCTGCTCGCCATTCGATCGACTGGACACCTGTTTCGACCTCCTCCGTACCCCGGCCCAGAGCACACCGCGGCCGCGATCCTCGAAAGGCGGTCGGATGTGCAAAGACGTTTGGCCCAAACATTTCATGAAGTAATAACAGCATGTTCGAATTCTCGTATACGGCTGACCATCGGCAAGCGCTTCTGGTCTTCGCCATGAGGGCGGCGTTGTGTCAAGGCACCATCCAAAGGGCCATGCCTTCGGCTTTCTGGAGGAGACTTCGCGATACGCTGCCGGTAAACATGCTTTTGCTTCTTCCCCTGCGGCCCATGACCACCGTACCATATTCATGGTCAAGGGCGAAACGGAGAATCGATCGGGCAACAGACAGTTTTCCATCCAAGGACGTCAATTGCAGGCCGTTCTTGTCCAGTCCATTTTTCGCCAGAACGGCAAGCGCCTGCTGGTGAAAATTCTCCATGCAGTGCTGATCGTCGTCTAACAAAACCGTTTCAGCGTCATGCGTCGCTTTGTTCTCCAGATCGATTTCACAATAGTCTTGTAATCTTGGTTGTACATGGAGGCATTGGATGATTTGCGTCGGATGGCTGGAAAGCATAAACGCCAAATGATCCAGGGCCCGCAAGGCCGATTGGCTGCCGTCGGCGGCCAAAAGGATCTTGTCCGAAGGTACTGCACCGTCCACCACCCATATCGGGATCAGTGCGGAGTGTTCGATAAGGTTGGCGGTGACACTGCCCATGAACCATTTCTGCAGGTAGGACGCTCCCCGGCGGGCGACCAAAATGGCATCATATTTTTTGGTGGTGCCCAAGGTAAGAATATCATCGGCCACGCCCGTGCTCACGGGCATGGTCACTTGTTCAAGGCAGGCCTCGTCCACCCCATTGCGGATCATCTGCTTGAAGGCGACATTCAAAACATCCCTGGCTTGGGCATCGTTTTTGGCCATTACCTTTTCCAAGGCCTGCCGGGCACTTTGGTCGCGGTGGGCCTCATCCGTAAGATATTGGGATAGGGCCGGCTGGATGTTCAGCAGAACAAATCGCACCGGTCCGATGACCGCGGCCATATGGGCGGCATAGCGAATGGCCGCCATGGACTGGGGCGAATGGTCGATAGCAATAAGGATCTTTTTTTCCATAGGATTATCTCACTTTCATTGGTTGCCAGCCGCCACCCGATACACACCTGATGCCGTATTCCTGATGGGGCCAAATTTTTTATGGTTTCCGCACAGCGGCCGTCCGCTGACGGCCCGATCCGAATCTATTCCCGTATGCGATCGGCTTTGATATCATCGGCAAGGTGATCCACCCATGTCCGGGAAGACAAGCGGATCCCCGAGCGGTAGGCTGCCCGGCCGATCAGATGGGCCCCCACCGGGGCGGTCATATAAAGAAATACAAGCCCCAGCAAAGCTCTCAGCACGGTTCCGATATCGGTAAAGAAAACGGCCACGGCTGCCATGATCATGCCGGCGCCCAGGGTTCCCGCCTTGGTGGCGGCATGCATGCGCGTAAGGGTGTCCGGCAGGCGAAGCAGACCGATGGCTGCCACCAGGCAAAAAAGAGCGCCCAACAGAATAAAGATCGCTGTGATCCACTCAGCCATGATGGTTTCCCTTCCGCTCCGATAAGGAAGCATCGGAGCGATTGGATGTCGATCGCTCCACATAGCGGGCAAACGCCACCGTTCCCAGAAATGCCACCAGGGCGTAGGCAATGGCAACGTCCAGAAATACGGCCGCCCCCGTATAAACCGAAAGCAGGGCCACCAGGGCGACCAGCAGCACAGACAGCAGATCAAGGCCGATAATGCGATCGGCGTTCTTAGGCCCACGGATGATGCAGTAGATCACCAGCACCATGCCCAATGTCAGGATGAACAAGCCTATTCCAGCAAAACTTTGCACCAGCGCGGAATCCGAGATCGTCATCGCAACACCTCCAACACCCGACGCTCCAATCCATTTTTTATTTCCCGGCGGACGACGTCCACATCGTCCAGAAACATGACATGCACGTAGAGGTGGCGGCGATCTTCGGAAAGATCGATGCTCAGGGTCCCGGGGGTGAGCGATATCAGGTTGGCCACCAGCATGATCTCGAAGTCCGTGCGGGCATCCAGGGGAAGACGAATGATCCCCGGACGGCTGATCTGGGAGGGTGACACCACCTCCCGGAGCACACGCAGATTCGAGACAAGCAGCGCTTTGATAAAAAAGACGAGCAGACGGAGGATCATGGGAATCCGTTGGAAATAGCGGTTGCTGGGATAAAGCGGGCGTGTAAGCCACAAGGCCCCGTACCCCACCGCCAGACCCATGAAAAGGGTTTGGAGGGTGAAGGACTCCAAAGCGATCATAAACCCCACCGCCAGCAAGAGGTTGATCAAAAACAGGTTCATGGGCGACCTTCCATCAGCACCGCCTGGACATAGGCCTGGGGTGCCATTAGCTCCAGGGCGGCGGTTTCCGCCAGTCGGTAGACGGGCTCGGCGCCGATACCGACCAAAAGGGTAATCAACGCCAGGGCGCAGACCGGCGCTATTTTCCACCCCGAATAGGGTACCTTGGCCTCTTGCGCATCGGAAGAGGACGCTGGTTTCCAGAAGGCTTCGATCCATATTTTGACCATCGAGAAGATCGTCATCAGGCCTACCACCACAGCGATGGCGGCCACGACATAGTGTTCAATCTGAAGACTGGCTTGAATCAGCAGCAATTTGGCCCAGAATCCCGACAGGGGCGGAAAACCGGCCAGGGAGAAAGCCGGTATGAAAAACAGCGTCGCCACGAGCGGGTAGGCGCGGTAAAGACCGCCCATGCGGTTCAGATCCAGGGTGCCGTTGATGTCGCGGCTTAGTCCGCTGACCAGAAAGAGGTTGGCTTTGACGATCATGTGGTGAACCAGATAGAACACAGCGCCGGTCATCGCCAGGGGCGTCCACAATGCCAGGCCCAGCAGCATGTATCCCACCTGGCTGATGATATGAAAGGAGAGAATGCGCCGGAAGGAGTTTTGCGCGGCGGCCCCCAGCACACCGGTGACCATCGTCAACCCCGCGATCACCAGGAGCACCCCGTGGGTGGTGGCCATGTCGTGATAAAAAACAAGGCTGAAGGTGCGCATGAGGGCGTAGACACCGACCTTGGTCAGCATGCCGGCAAAAAGCGCCGATATGGCGGTCGGCGGTGTGTGGTAGGAGGCCGGCAGCCAGAAGAAAAGCGGGAACATGCCGGCTTTGATGCCGAAGGCCGCCATGAATAGAAAGGCAATCACCGTCACCAGCCCCCGGGCCTCGGGGGTGAGCATTTTCTGGTGCAGATGGGCCATGTTCAAAGTGCCTGTCAAACCGTAGAGCAAGGCCAGCCCCATGAGGAACAAAAGGGTCGCCAGAAGGTTGATCACCACGTAAGGGACCGCCCCCGCGAACTGGGCACGCCGCTGGCCCCAGGTCATAAGACCAAACGAGGCCATCAGCATGACCTCAAACCAAACATAGAGGTTGAAGAGGTCACCGGTTAAAAAAGCGCCACTGAGACCGCCGAGCAGAACATGGAAAAGGGTGTGGAAACTTTTAGCGCGCAAATGGGCCGGCAATTCCCCCCGGGCGTACAGCGCCGCCGCCATTCCCAAGATGCCGGTGACCATCAGCATCAAGACGCTCAGATGGTCGGCCACCAGCGAAATCCCAAACGGTGCCGGCCAGTGGCCCACCGGAAGCGCCTGGATGCCGTCGCCCCTAACCGTGGCGTATAAGAAGGTGCAGGCCGCCAAATGACCGGCGGCTCCCACCAGGGAAACGGCCTGCTGCAGGGCCGGTTTGCGCCACAGCAAGAGGCTGGCAGCGGCTGTAGCAAAGGGCAGCAGAATAGGATAGATCAAAACGTTGTTCATTAACCCTTCTCCTGCTGGGCGGTTGTCGTATCCGCCCCGCGATCCGGCTCGGGGTCGCTTCCGGGCATTTGCCGGGGATCGACCGTGCCCAAAGTTTCATAACTGCGATAGAAAAGAACGAATATGAAGACCAGCAGGGCAAAGCCGATCACGATGGCCGTGAGAATCAAGGCCTGGGGCAGGGCATTGGCGACCGCTGTAAGGGGGACGGTCTGGCCTGTTTCGATCAAGGCCGGTTTGGTGTGGGTCAGGCGGCCAGCCGTGAAGATAATAAGATTGATGGCATTGCTCAACATGATCAACCCGAAAAGCATGCGAACCAGATTCTGGCTGAGCAGCAGGTAGATACCGCCGGCAACCATGCTTCCGCTCATGATGGCCAATGCCGATTCCATATCAGCTCTCCTCCAGGGCTAGTAAAACAGTCAATATGGCCCCCAGCACCACCAGAAACACGCCCATGTCGAAGAGAAGTGGTGTGCCCACGACAGGGTTGGCCGATGGCCACCAGACACCGGTTAAGAATGGCTGCTGGCGCATCATCCCCGCGAGACCGGCCCCCATGGACAGGCCCATGCCGGCACCGATCAGAACCTGTGGTCGGATACGAAGCCCGCGGCGCACAGCTCGAGGTCCTTCGGACAGGGCCACCAAAGCGAACCCGGTGGCCGCCACCAGGGCGGCAATGAACCCGCCCCCGGGGGCATGATGGCCGCGCCAGAGGAGATAAATGGAGAGCATCAGCACCAGCGCGCCCACCAGGCGCGTGGCGGTTTTCAGGATGACGGAGGTCATGATGTCGCCCCCTTTCCACGGATCAAGGCCAGTGCGGCCAGGGCCGAGACCCCCACGACGAT
The DNA here is from genome assembly GCA_050124295.1 of Desulfobacterales bacterium. Taxonomy (GTDB): domain Bacteria; phylum Desulfobacterota; class Desulfobacteria; order Desulfobacterales; family UBA5852; genus JABZFP01. The sequence goes on from JASFFM010000035.1 coordinate 18,051, forward strand.
AATTTCCCCCAGTGTGTCCAGGCTGCGAAAATCCACCAAAATAACATTGACGATATTTCGACCATGGGCCTTTAGATAGCTGGCTTGCTCGTAAAACGCGGTGATCGTGCGATCCAACGGGTGGTGGTTGACGGCCAGCATTAACACGGTCACGAGGACGCCGCTGCCGACGGCCACGAGCAGGCTAAGGGTCGAATGCGCGAATTGGGGTCCAGGAGGCCTTTCGATGGGCGGCAGCCGTAGTAGAATGATGGCGGCGATGATCAACGTCAGGGTCTCCACAAGCAACTGGGTCAGGCCCACGTCGGGAGCCCCGAAAGCAAGAAAGAGGACCG
>JASFFM010000036.1:0-18287 GCA_050124295.1 Desulfobacterales bacterium
GTCGGTGCCCGTCAAAAAGTAGGTCTCCCAGCCCCGCATGGTGTGGAACCGACGGGCCACGTCGGCTACGATCGTGGTGTAAGCGTGTCCCAGGTGCGGTTTGGCATTCACGTAATAGATCGGTGTCGTAATGTAAAATCTTTCAGCCATGGGCTTTTTTTTGCTCCTTGACGATGTCTTGGGGGCTGAGTTCGACCTCTTGCCCGCCCTCGGACAGGCGGATCACGAAACGGCTGGTGTTCAGCAGATGACGAATCACTTTCCCCTGCCCTTGGGTGGTGCGAATTTTCTTCCCGAGCTTGGGCAGGCTGGCCTTGAGTTCTTTATAGGTTTCATATTCGTAGGTCAGGCAGCACATCAGGCGGCCGCATTGCCCGGAGATTTTGGTTGGATTGAGAGACAGGCCTTGCTCTTTGGCCATTCGAATCGACACCGGGGAGAATTTCTCGATAAACTGGGAGCAACAGATTTCACGCCCGCAGCGTCCGATGCCCCCGCACATCTTGGCCTGATTACGGATGCCCACCTGGCGCATTTCAATTTTGACACCGAGTTTCTTAACCAGCATTTTCACCAGCTGGCGGAAGTCGACCCGTCCATCGGCGGTGAAGAAAAAGGTCAGCTTGCTGGCATCAAACGCGCTTTCCACCGAAAACAGATTCATTTTCAGCTTCAGCCGGGCAATGCAATTCTGGCAGTAATTGTGGGCGAACTGTTCGGTCTTGCGGTTTTTGTCCCGCTGTCGAAAATCCTTATCACTGGCCATGCGGTAGACTTTTTTGAGCGCTTTTTGGGGCGATTTGTTTTCCCAGGGCACCGGCGGGACCGCCACCACGCCGAACCCCAGTCCTTGCTCGGTTTCAACGATCACGTGGTCACCGAGTTCCAGAACATAGGCACCACAGTCAAAATCATATATTTTTCCGGCAGGCTTGAACCGGATACCGACAACTTTTTTCATAAGGCGTTCGTTTCCTATGCGGCTGCCAGTTGCAGCACGAGATCTTCCATGGTCAGGCGTGGGTTGGCATTGGCCTGGAGTGCTTTAAGGGCGCTTTGGACCGATGCCAGTTTGCCCACCAGGCTTTGTGGATTCTCACCCGCCGCCGCTTCGCGGATCTGGGGATGCAGGTCCCTGTTGACAATCTGATCCGGCTGCAGCGGGTATACCATGAGATCACGATACCAACCCATAAGCCAGGTCAAGGTGTCCGGCAAGCTGGTTTTGCGGGCGGACAGCTTTTCCGCCAGTGCCAGCAGGCGCGTGGTCGATTGATCATTCAGGTGGCGGATCTCGCTGACCAGCCAGCGACGCCGCAAGATCCAGCCTTCACTGACCATATTCAAGGCTTGGCTGTAACTCCCCCCGGAAAGCGCCGCGGCCGCGGCGGCTTCTTCCGCTGTCAGGGCGCCATTGGCCGAGAGCAGTTCGATCAACAGGTCGGCCTTGAGCGGTGCGAAGCGAATCTGCTGACAGCGGGATACGATCGTTGGTAAAAGGTCGCTGGTCTGTCGCGCCGTCAGAATAAGCAGCGTGTTGTCCGGCGGTTCTTCGAGAACCTTGAGCAAGGCGTTGCCTGCCTCGGGGTTCATGGTATGGCTTTCGGCGATAATGACCACTCGCTTGCCCATTGCGTAGGGTTTTAGGGCCAACTTGCCTATGAGATCGCGAATCAGCGCGATTCGGATCATGTTACCGGAGGGTCGAAGATACAGAATATCGGGATGGTTATCCGAAAGGATGCGCCGGCAGGAACGGCATCGGCCACAGGCGTTGATTCGCGCTGTGGTCGCTTCCGGGGCGTCTGATCCGGAAAAGGGGACCGGGTCGGCGCAATTACAGGCCATGGCCATGGCTTTGGCCGCCGTCTGCTTGCCGATGCCGTCGATACCTGTGAAAACGAGCGCGTGGGGAATATCGCCTTTACGCAGGAGGGTGGTCAGCAGCCCGATGGCCTGTTGCTGGCCCCGTATCAATTCGAAACCATACACGAATCTGGTTTTCACCCCTTCGTCAGTTGTCGAGGGTGGTGTCGACCCGTTCGCGCAATTCTTTTCCGGATTTAAAGAACGGGAGTCTTTTGGGCTTGATCAACACCCGAGCGCCGGTTTTCGGATTGCGACCGGTGTAACTTTTATACTCCTTGATAAAGAAGCTGCACAGGCCTCTAATTTCAACGCGTTCGCCGCGGGACATGGCGTCGGCCATATTATCGAAGAATATCTGTACGACCTTGGCCGCCTCGGCTTTGGACATATTCGCTTCGGCTTTCAGGGCCGAGATAAGCTCCAGTTTATTCATACTACCTCCTTGGGTTGGGTAGCGCACAGTTTCCTGATAGTTAAACAAATGCCAGTAAAAAGTCAAGGGGTTATGGCACGCTTCCCGGCTTGCCGGGGCCCTTCGTCCCGCCCTGGCCAGCGCACGGCCCCAGGCCACGCGCTTGGGCGTGGTTGCCCGGTACCGTTAGGCTAAAGGTTGCCGGGCAGAAATGGGTGCTGTCCATCGGGCGGGATGACCTCCACATCCTTTTCGTCCACCTCGACGCTGGCATTCTGCCCGAGGGCCTCGATATAGACCACCACCCGCTCAATGCCGCGATAGCGGTCGAAGGTGCCAATGATGCCGGTAAAGGGGCCGCTCACCACCATGACACGGTCGCCGCGACGGAAACGCGTGCCCGTCTGGATCGCGCTGCTGCGCGACACCATGATGCGCAGGGATTCGATGGTCTCATCCGGCACGGGCACGGGCACCTGCTTGTTACCGATCAGTCGCACGGCCCCCATTGTTTTGACGATATCGATGTGGTGGTGGGGGTGCAGATCGGATTTGACGAAAACGTAGCCTGGAAAGAGCGGCACGTCGATCATGACCTTCCGATCCCGCCGCTTGCTGCGCACCCGTATTTTGGGCAGGAACACATCATGGGCTTTTTTGGACAGGCCATCATGAACAACGGTCTCGAAACGGCTGCGGGTATGCAGAACATACCAGCGCCAGGTCAGTTCATCGGGTTTCATAAGCGTTTAGCGACTCCAGGGCCGGCGATGCGCCCCGGGTTTGTAGGTTCGTCAAAGGGTTAAGGCTTTTATTTCGTGCCCAGGGGACCTAACCCGTAAAGGTTGAATCGAAAGGATATTTCTTCATCATCCTGCTCGTCCTTGTACTGCACGTCGAGAGACCAGCACTGGGCCTCGTAAATGAGCCCCAGGGTGGTTTCGATACGCGAACTGGTTTCAAAATCGTACTCATTGGTGGCGTAGGCCGTAAATCGAAAGGGCAGTTTGAGCTGCAGGCTGCCGTACAGCGATTCGACATCTCGGAAGGAGGCATCCTTGCGGTTAAACCTAAACCCGCTTTCGTCGAAGCGGTACTCCAACTGGAACTCGTCACCCCGCATGGTGCTCAGCCGGGCGGAAACATTACGCGACACCAGGCGATGGTCATACACATCGAATTCGGCATCGGCACGCAGGGCGAAATAGCGGGTCGGAAAATACTCCAGTTCGGCACGAATCGGCGAGAAAGGGCGTTTTCGTTCGGGATCGATGCGGTCGCTGCCGCGCGCCTCGCGGATATCGTAGCTCTGCTCGAGCTTCAAGCGCAGGACATCATTGTAGCGGGCGGCAGGGGGCTGATCCGCCTCGGCTTCATCCTCTTCGGGTTTCAGGCGCTTATCGGTAAAGCTGTTGACAATCGAATAAGTGATTTTGTTCACGGGATCGATCCGGTTGACATTGTCGTCCAGGGGCGTGAGGACGCCATCGCCATCCTGACCAATAAAGGCGGGGTATTCATCCTGATCTTTACTGGGGATGTACTCATAGACGACCCGCGGCAGAACCGTATGGCGGAGGGCTTGCGATCCGGCGGTCGCCTTACCGTAAACTTTTGAGAATTCTGTCGATACATCCAATTTTAAATCGTAAAGGGTACGATAGGTGGTTTTGTCCTTGGCTTCTTCGCGGGCGATGTTCTGGAAGTCGCGTACAAACCAGGCCGTTTGCCGGAGGCCGGCCGAGGGTTCCACATAAAGCGCCTGGCCCAGACGGACAGGCCAGGTGACCCGGGGGTGGAGGTCGACCCGGGCACTATTCGTGTTGTCGTCACTGTAAAAATAAGTCCATTCGGTGTCCATGTTGAACAGCAGGGGCGTATCGCCCAGAGGCTGACGCATGGCATCGAAGCGCACCAGGGGCAGCCGCTGGAGTTGCGTATCCAATTTGGGCAGCGCACTGATGGCTTCCAATGCGGGGGTCCACCGTTTGGAGGTGTCATCCAGCCAGACGATGCCGCCATTGAGGCTGGAGGTTTCCCAGCGGCGGGAAACGATAGCCTGGTTGGTTCGGATGGGGTCCTCGAAATCATCCAGATCACGGCCGAACGTATCGCGGAAATATTGACGGGTCTCGTTGAAGCCCGTCAGGCCGCTGCGAAATTCGGTTAGATAATCCTGGTCGCTGGCGATGTCCAGATCAATGCGGCCCTTGAAGCCAAAGGGCAGCCCCTGGTCGTGCTTCATCCGGAACCAGTAACGATCTTGGTTGGGCCGAAGGAAATTATCGCCTGTATAACCCCAATCATCACTGTTGTCTCCAAGACCGTCGTCCACCTCGCGGTCGCGCAGGTAAGAGGCCATGGCCGTGCCCCGGCTTTGCGCATCCATGACATACCGGTATTCGAGATATTGCTGGAAACCGCGCTTGCTGAGAAATTGCGGCGCATACGTCAGGTCGGACGATTCGTTTATCGCCCAGTAGAACGGCTGCTGGAAAAAGGTTCCTTTGCGGTTGGAGGATCCAAATTCGGGCGCCAACAGACCGGTTTGCCGCTGGGTGCTGGCCGGAAATACAAAGAAGGGGGTGTAGAAAACAGGGACCTCACGGGCATACAGGGCGGCATGGCGCACCACGCCGTAGCCTTCCAGGGTGACATCCAGTTTGCGGCCGGTGATTTTCCAGGCCGGGGTCTCACCATCGCAGCTGGACAAGCTGGCCCGCTCAGCGGCGTAGGTGGCGGGCCCCAGTTTTTCGATTTTCGCGCCGCGGATGTAAAAATGATTTTCTTCCAGAAAGATGGTGCCGTTGATGACTTTGCCAATCTGGTCTTGGAGGTTGATTTCGACGCTCTCGCCAATCAGCACGTCTTTGCCGCTGACGAGAACAACATGGCCCTTGGCGGCGGCGTCCATGGTGCGGTGATCGAAGCGCACATGGTCGGCGGTCAGGCGCACCGCCCCTTTGCTGATCCGCACGTTGCCATCGGCCACGTAGCGGCGGGATGGGTCGTCATAACTGATCGTATCGGCAGTGATTTGCCAGGGTTCGTCCGGATTGTCCTCAAACAGTTTGTCCGTATCCGCGCTCCAGGCCGGTGAGATTAGCAATCCGCTGAGCAAGAGCATACCCACCATCATCCGTTTGAGCCAGATCCCGGGGGGACGGCGGGGGGCCTTTTCAACGTTCGTTCGGCGGGAAGCGATCTGCATTCAATCAGCCTGTGCAACCCAAGACGGTTAACGGCGGGGCAGAGGGGCATCGCGCGGCCAAACGCGCAAGCATGGAGATCCAAACCTCAAGTTCTGCCGCTGCTGCCATAAACGCAATCTATAAACAGGAGGCCGGGTGAAAAGTCAACGTTAGTTTTCCCCGTAACCAACGCACCCGATTGGAGGCCGTTCACCATCCGACGGCGACCGGTGATGGTCGGCCAGGGGCGATGCACCGAAACGTAAGCCATTGTCATTTATTTACCAAATAAATCATTTTTTTATTTACAAATTAAAAAAAATTATTTCAATTACCTTAAATTACGTTTACAAACATTTTCTGATGGCGATCGTATGGCTTCTCTGACCATTTCCGTGATCTTTTTCATGAAGGAGGAAAGATGAATCGCTTGGCCACCCACGCAGCCCTCATTACCGTATTGGTCCTGGCGGCACCCATCATGTTGCCGGCCGCCGACCGGATTATCAGCATGGCGACCACCACCAGCACCCAGGCTTCCGGTTTGCTGGACCAATTGCTGCCGGCCTTCGAGAAGGATACCGGAATCAAGGTCAAGGTGATCGCCAAAGGTACCGGGGCCGCGATCCGGGACGGCATGGACGGTAACGTCGATATCATCTTTGTGCATGCCAAGGGGCGCGAAGAGGCCTTTGTAAAGGAGGGCTACGGCACCAAACGGTATGCCGTCATGCACAATGATTTTGTGATCCTCGGTCCGGACAGCGATCCTGCGGGCATCAAAGGGGAGACCGATGTGGCCGCCGCGCTTAAAAAAATTGCGGCCCAAAAAGCGATCTTCGTCAGCCGCGGGGACGACAGCGGAACGCATACCAAAGAGCAGCAGCTCTGGAAGGAAACCGGGCTCCCCCTGCAGAAGATCACCCAGACCCTCGTAAAAAAGGGTAAAAAGGTCGAAATTCAGTTCGCTTATCCGGGGGGCCTGGGCAAGTGGTATATGTCCATCGGTCAGGGCATGGGCAAGGCGTTGACCTTTGCTGATGAAAAACAGGGTTATGTCATGAGCGATCGGGGCACCTACATCAAATATAAATATGGCCGCGAGCAAGAACTGGGTCTGACGGTGCTCTGCGAAGGGGATCAGCGCATGGCCAACCCCTACGGTGTCATCCCCGTGAATCCGCGCAAGTACCCTCAGGTCAATCATGCCCAGGCCAAGATCTTTGCCGAATGGCTGGTTTCGGAACGCGGCCAGGCCCTGATTGCCAATTACCGCTTGCTTGATAAGCCCCTGTTTTATCCGGACGCGATGCCTGAGGCCCAATAAGTTCCCGGACAAGCTCCTGCGGCCATCTAACCATGGCCGGCTGCAACGCTGAATGGTTTGGTGCGGTCCATCTCACGGCCCTGCCCGGCGTCCTTTCGTTGCCGGCGGCTGGGAGCGCGACCGGGCGATGGGATCGGCGTGCGGTCACCGATCCCCGTGTCCCGGCAGGGTCCGATGGAACCCGAATCGATAGGCTGGCCCGTATAACGAGGAAGAAAGCCCGCGGATAAGAGGTATGGATTTTATTGTCGACAGTTTTTTATCCGCCCTGAAACTGGTTTTGGCCGCGGATCCCGAGTTGATGACCATCGTGTGGCTTTCTCTGCGGGTGAGCCTCACCTCCACGATGATCGCCGCCAGCCTGGGGATTCCCCTGGGGTTTAGCATCAGCTTCAATCAGTTTCGCGGCAAGCGGGTGGTCATCACCACCCTCAACACGCTGCTGGCGCTGCCCACCGTGGTGATCGGTCTCATGGTGTATACGCTGATATCGCGCCGCGGCATTCTCGGGGTCCTCAATCTTCTCTACACTCCCACGGCCATTGTCATCGGTCAGGTGATCCTGATTCTTCCGGTCATCACCACCTTGACCATCGCCGCGCTCAGTCGCATCGACGCGCGTTACCGCCGCACGGCGCTCACCCTGGGGGCCGATCGTCTGCAAACCACCCTGGTGGTCATGCGGGAGGCGCGCTACGGAATTGTTGCCGCTGCCGTGACCGCCTTCGGCCGCGTCGTGTCCGAGATCGGCATCAGTATGATGCTGGGGGGCAATGCCCGCGGCTTTACCCGTACCATGACGACCGCCATGGCGCTGGAATATGACAAGGGAGAATTTGTTCTGGCCGTGGGATTGGGGATGGTCCTTCTTTCGCTTAGCCTGGGAATGAACGCCCTGCTCAATTATTTTCAGGGACGTGATGCCGGATGAGTCTCTACGCCGCCCGCCGATTAAAAAAGAAATATGCCCACCGAACGGTTCTGGACCTGCCCGAACTGACCATCGAAGCCGGCGGCATGGTTGCCCTCCTGGGACCCAATGGGGCCGGTAAAACAACCCTCTTGCATATTTTGGCGTTTCTGCTGCCGCCGTCATCCGGCCGGCTCTGGTTCAAAACCCGGGCGGTCGCCTTTGATTCCAAACGCCTGCACCACCTGCGGCGTCAGGCGGTGCTGGTGGAGCAACATCCCATTATGTTCAGCACCACCGTGGCCCAAAACGTGGCTTTCGGGCTGAAGTTGCGCGGCTTGACCCGCCGGGAGATCGATCACCGTGTGGATGAGAGCCTCGAAATGGTCGGGATGCGCCCTTTCGCCAAGGCCAGCGGATGCCATCTTTCCGGTGGCGAAACCCAGCGCGTGGCCATTGCCCGCGCCGTAGCCTGCCGCCCCCAGGTCATATTGCTGGACGAGCCAACATCGAATGTGGACCCGGAAAACCGCCTGACCATCGAAGCCATCATGGGCGACATTCGTGTCAGCGGCCATTCATCCGTCATTTTTTGCACCCATGATTTCACCCAGGCCGCTCGCTTGACCCCGATCCGGTTGCATCTGGCCGCCGGTCGTCTCAACGGCGCGGATTATGAAAACACCTTCCAGACGCGTGTACGCCGTGTTGGCGACCACTACCGGGGGTGCATCGGAGACGCCCTCGAGATACCGTTGCCACCGACCGAGGCGACCCATCTGCGGGTGGCCATCAATCCGCACCGGGTCATCGTTTCCGCGGTCGATCCCCACCGGCCCGCTTGGGAATCTTGCCGCGGGCGTGTCATCCAGTTGCTTGAGGACCATGACGGCGTTCGTCTCATGCTTGACATAGGCGTCCCTCTTGCAATCGTCCTGCCTTCCCCCATTTACAGGGCCCTCAATCCCCGCATCGGTGACATGCTGCAGGTGCAGTGTCCACCGGATGCCCTCTGCCTGCTGGAAGACGGATTGTTGAAAAGCTAATTTTCCCCCGTCGGGTGTCGCCTGTGCTCGTCGACGCCCCTGCGCGGGGGAATGGCCGGCCGCCATTCGCCTTGCACCGGCAGGGGTTTTCCTATATAGGAGGGATCTGTCGCCGATCCCATGGAAACTGCGAACGATATGAATATTCTGCTCACCAACGACGATGGCATTTTCGCACCGGGGCTGCAGGCCCTGCACCGGCGACTGGCTTCCCGGCACGCGGTGACCGTCGTCGCTCCTGATCAGGAACGAAGCGCGGTCGGACACGGCATTACCCTGCACCACCCGTTGCGGGCTTCCCGGATTGCCCTCAATGCCCATTTTCAAGGCTACGCCGTCAATGGAACACCGGCGGATTGTGTCAAACTGGGGGTTCACGAATTGCTCTCGGTACGCCCCGACCTGGTCGTATCGGGGATCAATCCCGGCGCCAACGTGGGGATCAACCTCAATTATTCCGGAACCGTGGCAGGCGCCAAAGAAGCCGCCCTGTGTGGTCTTCCGGCCATCGCCGTTTCCGTGCAGGGCCGGTCCGGGGTGAACTATGAAGATGCGGCGGCATTTGCCGAATCGCTGGCGGAAACGGTTGCCGCGCAGGGATTGCCCCGGGGGACCTTCCTCAACGTTAATATCCCTAACCGGCCTTTTGCCGAAATATCCGGCACCATGATCAGCCGCCAGGGTACCGGCCCGTTTGCCGACCGTTTTGAGAAGCGCAAGGATCCTCGCAATCGGGTCTATTTCTGGCCGGGAAGTGACGCCCAGGATTTTGAGGACGACCCGCAAATCGATGGCGCCGCCTTGCAGGACAACCTTATTTCGATCACCCCCATTAAGTGTGACATGACGGATTATGACCTTCTGGAGCGTTTGCGGCGTTGGCCCTGGGACGCCAAGTAGGGCGCCTTTTCCGGAAGGGCCGTTTCGGCCCGGCAGCGGCCTTGATGCCTCCCGGGAGTGCCTCGCACACGGTCTTCACCGTCGGGCAAGCCGCGATAACGGCGGAGGAATAGAAGGTTCCGATGAAAAAGATCTTTATCGATATGCTCTCGCCGGGCGACACGATCGACGAAGCATTCGCCCTGGCTGAAAAGACAATTTTGCAGAAGCGGGATGGCAACCAGTATCTCAACATTGTCCTGGCGGACCGCAGCGGACAAATCAAGGGCGTGGTTTGGGACAACGTCCGCGCTATTGCGGAGGCGGTCGCCAGCGGCGATTTTGTGCGTGTGACCGGCAGCGTTTCCGAATACCGCGGCACACCGCAACTGGTGGTGAAAACCATGGTGCCGGTCCCGCCCGCGTCCGTGACGGCGGATGATTTTTTGCCGGCCACAGATTTGGATGTCGACCAGTTGCTGGAACGGTTGATCAAGCTGACGCGGTCTATGACAACGCCCTGGCTGAAGCAGCTGTTTACGGCCTTTTGGCAGGATGAGGCCCTGGTGGCCCGTTTCAAGAAGGCACCGGCGGCCAAAATGATGCATCACGCCTACCTCGGGGGCCTTTTGGTGCACTGTTTGTCCATGGCGGTTCTGGCCGATAAGATTGCCGCCCATTACAATGGACTGGATCGGGATCTGCTGATTGCGGGAGCGATTCTGCACGATATCGGCAAACTGCATGAATTTGAGTATTCGGCGGTCATCGACTATTCCGATGAGGGGCGCTTGCTCAGCCATATCGTCATTGGGCTGGAAATGCTCGATCAGAAACTGGGACAGATTCCCGACGTCCCCCGCGACCAGGCCAATCTGCTCAAACACATGATCATCAGCCACCACGGTGATCCGGCCTTCGGCGCGCTGGAACCGCCGAAAACCATTGAAGCGGTCGTTTTGCACTATATCGATGACCTGGATTCGAAGGTCAATGCCGTGCGGGATTTCATGGCCAAGGAAGATCCATCCCAGCGCTGGACGTCCTACCATCGGATTTTGGGGCGTCATTTTTATCTGGGGCACGACCAAGGTACACCAGGCAAGCATGGGTCTTCCCAATAGGCCTGTTGGCGGTTGGCGGGCCGCGGTGCGGTGCGCCTGGGAGAGTACCCCCAATGTTTATCACGCTGGAAGGCATTGAAGGCTCAGGAAAGACGACGGCGCTCACCCGCCTCGCGGCGCGCATGGAGGGCAGCGGACTGGCCTGCACGCTAACCCGCGAGCCCGGCGGAACCACCTTTGGCCGGCGGCTGCGGTCGATCCTACTGGACCCGGACAGCGGCGCGATCGATCCGCGCGCGGAGCTGCTCTTGTATTGTGCGGATCGCGTCCAGCATGTCCGCACGGTCATCCAGCCCGCCTTGGATGCGGGAGAGATCGTGATTTGCGATCGTTATATGGATGCGACCTTGGCTTACCAGGGGGGGGCCCGCGGGCTCGGCCTGGAAATGATTCGCGCCCTGCATGATTTGGTGCTGCCGTCTCTGGTACCCGATCTGACCCTGCTTTTCGACCTGGAACCCCGTATCGGGCTGGCCCGGGCCTGGGCGGCGTTGGAAGACGGCCAACGCCTGCGGCGCGAATCACGTTTTGAGGCGGAAACCCTGGCCTTTCATGAAAAGGTGCGGGCCAACTATCTCGCCCTCGCCCGGCAGGAGAGGGGACGTTTCGTCATTCTCGATGCGGCGGCTTCTCCGGAGGATGTTCTGCAGCAAATGCTCGAAGCCCTCCAATCGCGCTTGCCGATGCTGTCTGGGAAACCGCCTGTCTGAGGTATTCGGGGCGCTACGGGCGTCAAAACACAGAATATGTTGCCATGACACAAACGCTTGTCGATAGCATCGGTCAAACCCCCCTGGTGGCCATCAGGCACCTCAACCCCAATCCGGCGGTTCGTGTTCTGGCCAAGCTGGAATATATGAACCCGGGCGGATCGATCAAAGATCGTGCGGCCCTCTACATGATCGAGGCGGGGGAAAAGAGCGGCGAGCTCACCCCCGATAAAACCGTCATCGAGGCCACCAGCGGCAATACCGGCATCGGGCTGGCGCTGGTGTGCGCCGTCAAAGGGTATCGTCTGCTCCTGGCCATGTCAGAATCCGCCAGCGTGGAACGGCAGCAAATTCTTCGCGCCCGGGGTGCGGATATCCTCCTGACGCCCGGCCATCTTAGCACCGACGGCGCTATCGAAGAGGTTTACCGGCTGGTACGCGAGAATCCGGACCGCAATTTCATGACCGACCAGTTCAACAACCCGGCCAACTATCTGGCCCACAAGGAAGGCACCGCGGCCGAAATTTGGCAGCAGACCGAAGGCCGGGTCAGTCACGTGGTGGCGACTTTAGGCACCTGCGGGACGGTCATGGGACTTTCCATGGGGTTAAAGGCACTCAATCCCGACATTCAGATCATCGCGGTCGAGCCCTACATGGGACACAAGCTCCAGGGTCTTAAAAACCTCAAGGAATCCTACTGTCCGGAAATTTTCGATAAACGCCGTCTGGATGAAAAGATCAATATCGACGACGAAGAGGCCTTTGATACCACCCGCCGGCTCGCCCGCGTGGAGGGACTTCTGGTCGGCATGAGCAGCGGTGCTGCGATGGCGGTGGCCCTGCGCAAAGCCCGTGCCATGACCGAAGGCACCCTCGTGGTCATTCTGCCGGATGGCGGCGAGCGCTATCTGAGCACCCCACTGTTTGCGGCGCCTGAAAAAGCCGAAATCCGGGTTTTCGACACCATGAAACGGGGCAAAAGGGCGCTGGAGACCCTGCAGCCGGGCAAAGTCAGCGTCTATTCCTGCGGTCCCACCGCTTATGCCCGTCTGCGCCTGGAACAGTGCCGGCGCTATGTTTTTTCCGATCTTTTGTGTCGCTACCTCATCTACCGGGGATATGCGGTGCGCCATCTTGTCAATATCACCGATCTTGATGACAAGACCATCAAAGGATCGGAGCAAGCCGGAGAGAGCCTGGAGGCGTTCACCCGCGGCCATATCAAAAATTTCAAGGAGGATATGGCCCTTCTGCGCATTCGTCCGGCAGATCTTTATCCGCTGGCCAGCGAGCATGTGGACGACATGGTGCAGTTGGCTCGCCAATTGGTCCAGAAGGGATTCGCCTACGAGAAATTGCGTTCGCTTTATTTCGGCATCTCCAAGCTGAAGGCCTACGGTCGGCTATCCGGAATCGATCTGGATAAAATCCGGCTCGGGCATACCGTGGATCTGGACGAATACGAAAAAGACAATCCCCGGGATTTTACGCTTCTCAAACGTGCCCGGCTATCGGAACTCAAACGGGGCTTGTTTACCAAGACCGAATGGGGCAACGTGCGACCGTCCTGGCATATTCAGTGTGCCGCCATGGCCACCAAATACCTGGGAGAGACCATCGACATTCACACCGGCGGTCGGGAACTGGTCTTTCCCCATCACGAAAACGAGATTGCCATTGCCGCGGCGATCAGCGGAAAACCGCTGGCCAATTACTGGCTCCATTGCGAGGGCGTGCGCGTGGATGCGCACGCCGAAGCCGACGATGAACTGCCGTTGACCTTACCGGACCTGGTGCAGCGCGGTCATTCCGGTCGCACGATTCGCTTCTGGCTGCTGGCGACCCACTATCGCAAGACCGCCACCTATTCCAAAGGGCGGCTGAGGACATTGGAGCAAACGCTCAAGCGACTGGACGCCTTCATCCGGAATCTGCAGGCGGTGGGTGACGGTAGCGCCTACCCGGAGTTGAACCAACTCCTTTACGACATCCGAAACGGATTTTCCCAGGCCATGGATGACGATTTGAATGTATCGGCGGCGCTGGCATCGGTGTTTTCCATCGTGCGGCGAATCAACCGTCTGATCAACGCGGGCCGCCTCAACCGGGATGACGCGGGCCAGTTGATCGAGGCCTTTCGCCAGGTGGATGGGGTGCTTGATATTTTCGATTTCGATCCGCCCTCGCCGCCGGACGACGCGGCGCAATTGATCGCGGCGCGTGATGCGGCCCGCTCGGCCAAGGACTGGGCCAAGGCCGATCGCATCCGCGAGGAACTGCTCGCGCGCGGCATCACGATCAAGGATCAGAAAATATGAAAACGATCTATTTCCCCCATACGTACCTCGATTCACGTCAGGCGAAAGAAATGGCGGCGCTCTGGGGGCCGCTGACCCTTCTTCAGCCATCGCCGGAAATCGATTGGGCGGGGGCGGCGCCGTTGCAGGCGGCCGGACTCATCGAACGGGTTTCCGTCCCCGACGACCCCCCGCAGCCGCTGCACGATATTCTGCAGGCCCTGCAGCAATGGGCGCTCCAGCACAGCGGCGGTGACCTGGCGACCATGATAGAGCAAGGGCGGGAGATCCCCTATTTTCCCGACCACGCCTCCTCACGAATTGTGGCCGAGATTCGTAAGGGGGGCCGGGAGAAGGCCGGACGAACGACGGCCGATCCATCCGAGAAACGGTTTCGGGCCCAATTGCTTCTGGCCATGGCCCAGGCGTTTGACCGCCAGCAGGCCGAACTGGCCCGGGAAATCAAGACCCTGGCGGCCCAGGAAGACGAAATGATGGCTCTGCTCAAAGGTGAGCCGGTCTTTGCAGCGCACACTTCCCGCGCGGTCTGGACACCGGCCGGCGATGTCCCGGATTTGCAAATCAGCTTGCGGCTGAAGGCCTGGGCCCGCCTAATGGCGGCCGTGATAGCGCTGGAAGGCTTCCCGGGGGCGGTTTCGGAAACTCTTTTTCTGACGCCTTGCCGGGAGGTTCTGGCACAGGTCAAGGAGTTGTTTCCCGAGGCGCAAACCCGCCTGCAATTCACCTGCCCCGCGTCGCCAAGTGCCGCCCTGCAAGAGATCACGTCCCTGCCTGCGTGGCTGGCCGAGCGCCTGGGCACCGGTATCCGAGAGATCGGCGCGGAGGGAGGGGGCCTGCCCGCCGAATGCGATCTGATTGAAATTCCTGATGTGCCCTGCGAAGCGTTCTTACGGCGTTTGGCGAACCCAACGCATCCCAAGCGATCGGATCGATCAACGCCACCCGGGTCCGAATCATGCTGGATGGCGTGTATGGTTCTGTCGGACGATGCCGGGGGGGGAATGGGCGAGGTGGCCGGTATGCCGGCCACCAAATAAAATAAGCGTTTATTTTCAATAAATTAAAGGCTTTCAGCAACCATTGAAAAATTGGCCCCAAGGCTTGACTCACTTTGGCAATTGGTATATGGACTTCCACGACATCGATATCAACGGCGTGCAAACGCCCTATGCGACGATCCTTGAAAGGAGGCTTTTAGATGGCTTTTAACCCGATTGTTGACGAAGACAAATGCGAAGGCTGTGAGGAGTGCGTTGATGTATGTCCCGTGGAAGTGTTTGAAATGCAGGATGACAAATCCATTCCGGTAAATGCGGAAGAATGTCTGGGCTGCGAAAGTTGCGTGGAAGTGTGTGAAGCCGACGCGATTACGATTGAAGAGACCTAAATCGGACGTCAATCGTCTATAGCCTCGATCCTGTGCAGGATCGGGGCTTTTTTGGGACCTTCGCCAGGTGCTTGGCAGAAGGCTCCAACCAGCACGATCGGTTGGCCGCAAAAGATCCTCCTCCCGGACGATTCAATGGTGGCCTGGGGGATGGGATCCATGGCGGCTTGGCCTCCGATCGCGCCCCTCTTTTCCGCCTTGTGCCAAACGTCCAAGGCTGCCCGTTCCTTCCCAACGTAATTTGACTTTTCAGAAACGACTTCCGGCAAACGACACACCCCGGTTGAATTGATGCAACACGCCAGCATACGGTTTTTACAGGCCCGGTAGCCGCCATTCCGTTGGCGTGCAGGTTTCGCTTTCATTCGATCGATAAGAATTTCTGCGCCCGCCGTGTCAGGTAAACCTTGAGTCTTCACCCAGCCCGGGTGGCGGGCATGCTTGCGTGCGGTTTGGAGGCGTTTTGGCCCGGCGATGCGGGGGTTTGTCAAACCATGTGGGGTCGATGAAGCGGGGGCCTACCCACCCGTGGGCGCAGGTGATCGCATCTTGCCCGGTCGGGCAGAATATGGTAGGTTTTGCCGCCATGAAACAGTACGTCGTCGACGAATTAAAATCTCAGGATATCCAGGTATTAGGCGATTATCTCGATTGCCATGCCGAGCCGGCAGGCGTTGAAGGTCTCTATTGGCTGCCCATCGAGGAGGGACTGCTTGCCCCCGGGCAGCAAACCCACGATGCCTGCAAGCCTTTCGCTTTCGCGCTCGAGCTTTTACCCGATCGCCTGGTTTGCGAACTGTTGGTACGCACCCGTAATCGCGTTCGTTGCAATTGTATCGCCTTCGCGAACCGTAAACAGCGGGAATGGTTGATCGAAACGATTGATGCCGTCCTCGGCAAGCTGGGCATCGGGGGCTGACGACGGGATCCATGCTTAAAATTATTCCTCTTGGCGGTCTCGGTGAAATCGGTCTCAACATGATGGTGTTCGAGTACCAGGACACCCTTTTTGTGGTCGACTGCGGTCTCATGTTTCCCGAGGACTACATGCTGGGCGTGGACTTTGTGATTCCGGACATGGAGTATGTCCGGGCCAACCGCCGTAAGGTCGCGGCCATCGTGCTGACCCATGCCCACGAAGATCATATCGGCGGCCTGCCTTTTTTATTGCGCATCGTAAATGCCCCCGTTTTCGGAACACCGTTTACCCTTGGGGTGGTGCGCAACAAACTGGAAGAATTTGGCCTGGCCCAGTCGGCCCAACTGCATGTCATTCAGGCGGGCGGGCGGATCAAATTGGGAGAATTCCAGCTGGAGTTCATTCGGGTGCGACACAGTGTCGTGGACGGTGTCGGGCTGGCCATCGAGACGCCGCTGGGGGTGATTGTCCACACCGGTGATTTTAAAATCAGCCACAGCAATCGCGACGGCATGGCTACCGATGTCAACCGCTTTGCCATGTACGGTCAGAAAGGGACCCTGGCCCTGCTGTCGGACTCCACCAATGTCGAAAAAGAAGGCTACACCATTTCCGCCGAGGCCATCGGCGCCGCCCTGGCACGCGTGACCGAAGGGCGCACGGGGCGCATCATTATCGCTCTCTTTGCCTCCAATATCACGCGCATCCAGCAGATCGTCCATATCGCCCAGGCGCGCGGGAAAAAAATCGTTTTCAACGGAAGGAGTATTGAGGTCTCCGTAAAACTGGCCAAGGAGCTGGGCCATATCCTGATTCCGCCGGAGATGGAGATTGATATCGAAGATATTGGGTATTACCCCGACGATGAAATCATCCTGGTTACCACCGGCAGTCAGGGCGAGCCCATGTCTGTTCTGGCGCGCATGGCGGCGGGCACGCACAAGTACATCAAGATTAGAAAAGAAGATACCATTATTCTCTCTTCAAAGTTCATACCGGGCAACGAACGGGCGATTGCCGGCATCATCAATCGACTCTACCGCCTTGGGGCCGATGTCATTTACGAAAAAATATCCGACATTCACGTCAGTGGTCACGCATTCCGGGAAGAGTTAAAACTGATGATCAACCTGACCAAGCCCAGACACTTCATTCCGATTCACGGTGAATTCCGTCATTTGACCTTGCACACCCGCCTGGCCCGGGAGATCGGGATTGCCAGGGAACGAATTCTGTTGGCTGAAAACGGTCAGGTGATCGAATTCGATGAAAAGGGCGGCAGGATTCACGGCCGTGTGGGCACCGGCCGGGTTCTGATCGACGGCAAGGGCGTCGGCGATGTCGGCCGAAGCGTGCTCAAGGAACGCCGCAGCCTTTCCGAGCACGGCCTCGTGGTCGTGGCCATGGCACTGGATGAGGATACGGGCACCGTGGTATACGGCCCGGAGATTTTCTCGCGGGGGTTCGTTTTCGAGCTTGAAACGGGGCACTTGCTGGATGATGCGGTTTGCGTCGTTTTGGAGGTCGTGGAAGACGTGCCGCCGGAAACCTACGATCGGGCAACCCGGATTCGCTCGCGTCTGCAAACCGATTTGAAGCAGTATTTTTTCTTTACGATCGCACGGCGACCCGTGATTGTCCCGATCATCATCGAAGTCTGATATCAACCGACAGGGTCGACAATCTATCAAGGAGACATTGCTGATCCTCCCGCCCTCGGCCATCCGTAACGCCGCCGTCGACAGGGACGCAATGAGTTTATCATGCGAAAGGAAATCCTGGGTATACTGTTTTTCTTCCTGCTGATTTTTATTCTGGTCAGCCTGGTGTCCTACCATCCGCAAGATCCTTCCTTGAATAACGCCACAGGCGGCAACCACATTGAAAACCTATTCGGCCTGGTGGGCGCCTACCTGGCCGATGCCCTGATCGGTCTTTTCGGCCTGGGCGCCTTTTGGGTGCCTTTGTTGTTGTTGTTTTTAAGCATTCAATTTTTTTCCGGCCGGCCACCGCTGGTTTTCGGGGTCACGATTGCGGGCGGTCTGCTCCTGATTCTAACCAGTGGTGCTCTGCTGGCATTTCAGCAGGACCATTTCGTGCTCTTCGGTAATCGCTTTTCGTCCGGCGGTTGGATCGGGATCCATCTGAATCTTGGACTGGTGCGATACACCAATCCCGCGGGGAGCGCTATT
>JASFFM010000037.1:0-18220 GCA_050124295.1 Desulfobacterales bacterium
CCGGTATTTGGACCCGGCGATCAGGGCGCCCATGTCAAGGGCCACCAGGCGCCGGTTTTTGAGGGATTCGGTAACATCGCCCTCCACGATACGCCGGGCCAGCCCCTCCACGATCGCCGTTTTGCCGACGCCAGGCTCGCCCATCAGCACGGGATTGTTCTTGGTCCGGCGGGAGAGCACCTGGACGATACGCCGAATTTCCTCGTCACGACCAATGACCGGGTCCAGCTTGCCCTGCCGGGCCAGCTCGGTCAGATCGCGGCTGAATTTATCCAGGGCCTGGTATTTTTCTTCCGGATTGGGGTCGGTGATGCGCTGGGAGCCGCGGATCTCCATCAGGACCTTGAGCAAGTTGTCGCGGGTAACCCCCTGGCGCTTCAGGATGGCAGCGGTATCCCCCCCGGGGGCGTCCGCCAGCACCAGCAACATATGCTCGATGCTGACGTATTCGTCTTTCATCTTGGCCGCCTCTTCGAAGGCTTTTTCGAGTGCCGCGCGGGTCTCAGCCGACATATAGACCTCGGAAGCACCGCTGACCTTGGGCAGGCGCTCGACAGCCGCCTGAATTTCGTCGCGCACCGCATCCGGTGATACACCCAGCTTGCGCAAAACCGTACGGGCGATCCCCTCTTTTTCTTCCAGCATGGCCAGCAGAAGATGATCGTTGACGATCTGCTGGTTGCCGAAGCGCGAGGCCAGGGACTGAGCGTTCTGGAGCAGTTCCTGGGATTTGATGGTCAATTTGTCGAACCGCATGGCGACCTCCTCAATTTAAACAACACCCAAATGACTATTACATTCATAAATTATTCATTATTAAAATACTGTCAACATGTATAATTTCATTACTAAATAAATTTAATATCTAATAGTAATAAATTACCAGCCATGCCAGGATGCGGCTTCACGCAGGCTTTCGTAGAGGGCAATGGCCACCGCGGTGGACAGGTTGAGGCTGCGGATGTCCCGGTGGATGGGGATGTGGTAATGGGCCTCCGGATAGCGTGACCGGATCTCTTTCGGCAGCCCGCGGGTTTCGGAACCAAACACCAGGAACAGGCGCTTTTGAATCGGCAAGCGACGGTATGACCGCGCGGCCCGCTTGCTAAAAAGACAGATCTCATGGAAACCCGGGACCATTTGGGCGAGAAACTGATCGAAATCATTCCAGACCGCCAAATCGACCCGGGGCCAGTAATCCAACCCGGCCCTTCTGACCTGGCGGCTGTCCAGGGAAAATCCCAGGGGACGCACCAGATGAAGGACGGCGCCAGCCCCCAGGCAGGTGCGGCCCACATTACCCGTATTCCAGTGCACCTCGGGCGCCACCAGGACGACGTGCCGCTCTAATGGCTGCGCTGGTTGATGGGTCTTGGCGGCGGTATCGTTCTTTTGCATGGCGATCTAAGGGCACCACTAGCAGCCCCGCGGGCTTTTGTAAGGTTCGGCCTCCCGGGGATTCGAGGGTCCAAAAAACGCGTCACACATGGTCATGAGGAACAGCCCCTCGCGTCCACAATCCGATAGGTGTCTACCCTTTAGCTATTGTTCAGGGACGCTCGCGGAAGTTGCCGTTTGGGTTCCATAATCACGACGTTGGCGACCCCGCAGGCCAAAACGTCTAAATCGCGCATTTTACGGTTTTTCCGAAATGAGGTTTTTTGTTCTGATCAAGGCCGCATAAGGTTTTTCGCTACGGCCTGTGGTTGTAAGCCACAGCCGTAAAACCTGCAGAGAAGGCCGACTGGGGTGAAGAAAGTCAATGCCGATTAGAAATCGCGGGGCTTGCAAACGACCTCCCTCACCTTTAAATCGAAAAAGCCGGACTGGTGCGCCGGCTTGATCACCAGGGCCGTGTCCGCCCCTTGCGAGGAACCGCCGACGGCGATAATGTCCCGGCCAGTCAAGACCCCGGCATCCGCCGCCATGATGGCCACCTCGATGGCCACCTTGGTCCCCTGCCCGAAAATTTTCAGCGTGTCGGCCATCAAAAGCACCGGACAGACCCCGCCCTGTTTTTGGGCCACGCTGCGTTCCACCCCGGACAGGGCATGGGTTGCGCTTACCACCCGCACCCCCCGGCCCGCTAAATCCTGCCGCACCGCTTCGGGCATGACCGGTTGAAAGGGTTTCTTGAATCCATGGTGATAGGTCACGGCCGTAATACGCCATCCGGCGCCGTGTTCCAGGGCCACGTAAGCCGTATTCCCGCTGGTGGTTGCCACCACGATCTCCGCCAGCCCCAGTTCTCGCCCGCGCCGGGTCGCCTCGGTCAGGGTCGCTACCGTATTGACTTTACCGGGTTGATCGAAATACATTCACTTGTCTCCTTGGCGAGGAAGCCCCATTATGAAGGTCGAACCGTCATCATTAAGATTTACGCCCTTCTAACCCATCATTGCCGGCTAAGCTATAAGGGGAACGAATCCTGGTCATTCATCAAAACACCGAGTATCCGCTCCGTGAACATGCTGCTGGGGATTTAGGCCATGATTATCGACTTTCACACCCACATCTTCCCGCCTGAAACCCGGCAGAATCGCACCACCTGCTTCACCTCTGAGGAAGCCTTCTACCGGCTTTACAGCGACCCGCAGGCCTGCATGATCGGTGCCCGGGCGTTGATCGAAAACATGGACCGGCAAGGCGTCGACCGTTCGGTGGTTTTTGGCTTCCCCTGGGAGTCGGCCGAACGCTTCCGGCGCCAGAACGATTATATCATGGAGGCCGTGGCCGCCCATCCGGACCGCCTGGTCGGCCTGGCCTGCTTCGATGCCAATCACCCCACGGCAGCGGAAGAAGCCCGGCGCTGCCTGGCAGGGGGGCTTTCCGGGGTCGGTGAACTGGCCTACTATGAGGCCGGCCTTACCGAGGACAACCTGGACCGCCTGGCACCGGTCATGGAAATCTGCCGCGAAAAAGAAGCCATCGTTCTGATCCACACCAATGAACCGGTGGGGCATCGTTACCCCGGAAAATCCCCCAACACCCTAAGCCAGATCTATCGCCTGGCCCAACGTTTCCCGGGCAACCGCCTGGTTTTGGCCCATTGGGGTGGCGGGCTGTTTTTCTATGCCCTGCTCAAAAAAGAAGTCCGTGAAACCCTGCGCAATGTTTATTTCGATACGGCGGCCTCACCGTTCCTGTACGAAGCGTCCATCTGGGAGACGGCCGTCCGCATCATCGGCGCGGAGAAGATTCTGCTCGGCACGGACTATCCCCTGCTGGAACCTTCCCGCTACCTGCGCGAGATCGAGGCCAGCGCACTCAGCGACGAAGACAAAACCCGCATTAAGGGCGGCAATGCCGCTGCACTGCTGGACCTGAGCATTAAATAACAAGATCGATATCGGTGTCGGTGTCGAGCGGCATCCCGGGCGAATTGAGCGTTCGAGGGTACGCCGCACCGCGCAGTGTTTGCATACCTGGATGACGAACCTTCCGCACGGCCCGTGTCGATCGCATTTTTTCTTTTTCAGCACCCCATTTGAGGTACGGTCTTTGATCCCCTACGTCACAAGGCCCGTGAATGGGAGCCAGGGCCGATCAGAAGGCGGCCACGGTCTGAACCTGCTGGCAGGCGGCTACCTACCGTTGCCCTGAAAACCCTTCAACCCTCCAGGCCCCGCTGCATTGTCTCTAAAAGAGGCTGAATACGCTCGCGATGCTCCGGCGGCACCATGAGCATGGGGGCCGGGTGATTCGGAATCAGGCCTGGGGCCGTCACGGGCGGGCGGCCCTCGCGATAGGCCCTGCGCTGATCTTCGCGTCCCAGCGCCAACAGAACATCCTGCAAATTGCCGAAGCATCCCGGCCGATCAATATGCTCGATGGTCTGGAGAAAAACCGTGTTCACGGTGAGCACCCAATCATCCACATCGGCATAGCCGTGAGGGCCGCAGGGATGCCGAGAGACCATGCAACGGCAGCCGAAGGGCCTGCGTGGGTATAGGGAGCAGGCGGCATCGGCCAGCAAGAGGCAGCCTGTGCCGTCGTGGATGGCATCGTCCTCCGGGGGATCATGGCCGTCTCGGCAGTGGGCCGCGATCTGGTTGGTGGTCCAGCGGGGTCGAAAGATAGCCAGACCGTCCTCACGCGCCAGGCTCGCCAGGCAGGCTTCCTGGGGGCCGGTCGCCAGACCTTGGAGCAGGTGCAGGCCTTCGAGGGTGGTAATGG
Organism: Desulfobacterales bacterium; assembly: GCA_050124295.1. GTDB lineage: Bacteria > Desulfobacterota > Desulfobacteria > Desulfobacterales > UBA5852 > JABZFP01. Next base: position 4,177 of record JASFFM010000037.1, read on the forward strand.
TGACATTCCGTGAGCAGCAGTGCGCGCAGAATTTGCGACAGGCCAAGCCGTCGAGGGATTGGCAGAACCCATCGAAAACACGATAGAGATGTTCGAGGGCGGCCAACCGGCGGTCAAAGCTCACGGTAGCGGCCTCGCGGAGTACGACGGCCGCATGGCCAGTTGGGAATCTTGGGCCGGGACGCGCCCCAGGGTCTTTTTCATATAGTCCAGGAAGATGATGGCCTCCAGCTGTGGTCGGGTCAGCTGGTCCAGGTAGTTCCCTTTTTCGACGGCCTGCGCGTACCATTTGTCGGGGAAGCGCCCTTCGCGGCCATACCGTTCCTTGAGGCGCTGCAGATGACGCCGGCCCTCATCTTTAAGCTGTGCCAGGCTCATGCGGCCGATGGCTTCGGCGGTGGCGGCGATCCGGTCCGGCGCAGGCAGGCTGGGCGCTTCGATAATTTCCCGGAAGGATTCGGCATAGCGCTCCAGACCGCTTCGGATATGACTTTCACGGACGAAATTCATATCGTTCCATCCGGCCCGCAGCCACTTGAAGATGCCGCAGCGAACCAGCGGTCGCGCGTCATCCGGCTGAACGTACACGATCACGGAAAAGGCCTCGTACATGTAGGAATCAACCCAGCCGAGGCCCATCCGGTTAATCCCTTTTTCGCCCGTGTAGAGGTAATTCCAGCCTTCGTCGGGGCCCAGCACCACCCCCTTGCGCCCCACATCGGAGCGGTCCCGCTGGCGGGCCAGGGAGATCCAAACCGTGTGCCCGGAAACCCGGCACATAATCAGGGTGCGTTCCAGATCGTAGCTGTAATAGGCGCCGGAGAAGAGATCCGGCGCGATTTCCTCGTGCTCGACACCGTGGATGACCAAGGGCGTCCCCGGATCGGCCAAACGCCCGGCAAGGTTTGCCGGAAGGGGCTGAGGCTTGCCGTTGACCTCTTTCCAGTAGGAATGGCGCACCGAAGACAGGGCCAAGACATGCGATGGGATGACCGGATGGAAAGCGTACTGCACGATGGTCGCCAGGGGTTGTGCCAAATCTAACTGATGATACACTAAAGGATTCGGCAGACGATCCGTGGTGGAATGGTAAAGATCGCCGGCGGCTTTGTCCGCCAGGATAAAATCGATCAGGGGTACAAGTTCGCCGGGTGCGATGGTCGTCACCGCAGGGGTTTCGTTTAGTTTGAGCAAATAATTCAGGCCCGCCTGGATGCTCTCCGGTAGCGAACGTTCGGCGGCTCGCACGGGCGTCGCTACCAGCGCCCCACCAAAAGCGACGGTCAACATTGAAAAGAAAAAAAGCTTCCACAGAAAAGGGCATCCAAGCGATTTGTTCATAGATCTTGTATCCTGATGAAGGGCGGTTGGTAATATTGGCCGAATGCCGTCATCCCGGCCGATGCCGCCGCCATGCGGCATCGCGTGGCAACATCAAACGCATTTGGGTTGTACGACTGCTTGGGCATAAAAAACGGTGCCCCGGGACGAATTTTGTCGTTGCGGGTGCGATCCGCATAGCGCATGATATGTTTGGCTATGGAAAGCCTGCCCCGAGCGAATGGCTCTGCTGCGAAATCTGACCGGCAGCGATGAGGAATCAAATGAAAATATGCTCATACCAATCGCCTTGCCAAAACCGCCGGGCGAATAACAGGGCCCCGTGCATCGGACGCCCTTTGACAAGCCGACACCTCGTATCGTCGCTACCATCGTTTATGACGGGCACTCGTACGCCCAATTATCGTGGTCGAATCAGGCATCCATAAATTAGAACTTTGAATTAATGCATACGTATAACCATCATAGAGGAGCATCGCAAATAAATGATCGCCGACAAACCTGTTGACTGGAGACAGAAAACCGTTACCCCGGAGCAGGCCCTGGCACACATTGAACCCGGTATGAGCATATTTCTGGGCACCGGTCTGGCCGAACCGCTGACCTTGGTCAAGGCTCTGATGGCCTCCACAGCGCCCAACCTGCAGGATTTGGTGCTAACCCAGCTGGTCAGCTTCGGTGATGCCATCTCGCTCAAAGAACTGCAATCCAATAAGTACCGGCTGCGCACTTTCTATGCCGGCTGGATCGCCAGCGACGCCATTACCTCCGGCCGGATCGACCTGATCCCCAGCCGCTTTGCCGACATACCCAACCTGATCGAATCGGGACTGATCGCCCTTGACGCCGCCTTCGTTCAGGTCACGCCGCCCAACGAAGCGGGCTACTGCAGCCTGGGCATGGCCGTGGATGCCGCCCGGCAGGCCATCGAGAGCGCCAATCTGGTGATTGGGGAAATCAACCCCAAGGTTCCCTTCACCCACGGCGATACTTTTATGGCGGCCTCGGAATTCGACCTGCTGGTGGAAGCCACCGAGCCCCTCATCTACGTGCCGCGCTGGCCGGTGGATGGGGTATTCGACCGTGTGGCCGCCAATGTGGCCTCCATCGTCGAAGACGGCAGTTGCCTGGCCTTCACGCCGGGGGCGATCTACGAAGCCCTGGGCCGGCATCTCGTGCACAAGCGCGACCTGGGTCTGCATACGCCTTTTTTCACGGATTCGGCGATGGATCTGGTCAAGAGCGGGGCTGTGACCAACCGTAAGAAATCCCTATTCCGGGGCAAATCCGTGGCCTCCTACGCCTTCGGCACCGCCGAACTGATGCAGTGGCTGGACCGCAATCCGCTGATCGAATTCCAGGGCCTGGACCGGGTCTTCAACCCTGTGCGCATCGGCAACAACCCGCGTTTCGTAGCCATCCTGCAGGCACGCAAGGTCGATCTCTCCGGGCGCATCGCCCTGCATGCCGACCGGGGCAATGTGGGCGCCGGCCCGAGCGAAGCGGCCGATTTCGTCAGCGGAGCCGAGCTTTCCGAGGGCGGCAAATCCGTGTTTGCGCTGCCGAGCCGCAATCGCCAAGGGGAGCCCAACATCCGGCTTTCCGTCGAGCAGTTCCCCAACCAGTTCAACCTGCGTGAATCCGTCGACATGGTGGTCACCGAACAGGGTGTGGCCCCCCTGCGTGGGCGCACCGTGCGGGAGCGGGCCCTGGCCCTGATCGAGATCGCCCACCCCGACGACCGGCAGGCTTTGGTGAATGAGGGCAAAGAGGCCAACATCCTATATCGGGACCAGATTTTTCTGGCGGAAAGTGCCCACCTTTATCCGGCCGATATCGCCGTCAGCCATACCTTCCAAAACGACCTGCGGGTGGATTTTCGGGCCATCAAGCCCTCGGATGTGGAGGACATGCGCCGGCTGTTCTACCGGTTTTCGGACGAGGCCGTCTACTATCGCTATTTCAGCCCCATCAAGACCATGCCCCATGCCAAAATGCAGTCCTACGTCAATGTGGATTTCAGCCGGACGCTTTCCATCGTGGGGCTCGTCCGGGAGATGGGCGAAGGCCGGATTATCGCCGAGGCCCGGTTCGTGCGCGAGCCCCATGGGCCGGTGGCGGACGTGGCCTTCGTGGTGGATGAACAATACCAGGGCAGCGGTATCGCCACCTTCATGCTGAAAGTGCTGATCCGGCGGGGCAAGGAACGCGGTCTGCAGGGATTTAAGGCCGACGTCCTGAGTTCCAACAAAGCCATGCTGAAGGTCTTCGAAAAGAGCGGGCTGGCCGTGGAGGCCCGCCTGGTGGAGGGGATCTACGAGTTGAACCTGCCGTTCAACGGTCTTTCCTGCGCCGCCCCGCACTGAATCCCCGCGGCGGTGTTCTTAAGTTTTCTTTTTGGCCTCCAAAGCGGCCTGCAGTTTGTCGGCCAGGGATCCCATTGATTTTGGCTCCGCGGGCGCGAAAGACTGCCAGTTGCCGCCGCCGTCGGCGCGCTCGCCGGGCGCCAGACCGATGCGGCGTTGTGCGGGGTCGATGGTTTCGATGGCCACCGCCAGCCGTTCACCCACCTTGGCGTTCTCCAGCCGCCCGGGGTCGGTGGCATCTTGCCAGCGCGCCTTGGGCAAAAGTCCGGTGACCCCCGCCTCGAGGGCCACAAACAAGCCGAAGGGTGCTTTTTTCGCGACGGTACCCTCGACCACCTGCCCCGGGCGGTATTTTTCCGTCAGGCTTTGCCAAGGATCGCCCCCTACATCGCGCAGGCTGAGGGCCAGCTTGTGCTGCACCGGGTCTACCGATTTAATCATGACCGTCACGGTTTCCCCCGGCGCCACCATGTCTTCGGGTTTGCGGACCCGCTGGAGGAAACTGAACTCACTGATGTGGATCAAGCCTTCAATACCCGGCGCAACCTCCGCAAAAGCCCCGAAGGCGGCGCAGCGTGTAATCTTGGCCGGCACCAGATCACCGGCCTGGAAGCGCTCGATCGCAGTCTCCCAGGGATTGTCGCCCACCTGTTTGACGGAAAGGGCGATCTTGGGGTTCTGTTGCCCCTCGCCGGCCTTGATCTCCAGCACCTTGACCGTCAGACGGTCGCCTTCGCGGACCACATCCCCCGTCTCCGCCACCCGCGACCAGCTCAGCTCGGACACATGCACCAGGCCCTCCACCCCGGGCACCAGTTCGACAAAGGCGCCGAAAGGCACGACCCGCACCACCCGGCCCTCATGCACCGTATCCGGTTGGAGTTCGGCCATAAAGGCCGCCCGGGAGGCCTCCCGCTCTTTTTCCAGCAGGCGGCGTCGGGATACCACGATGTTGCGACCGCGCGCCTCGAACTGGGTCACCAGAAAGGACAGGGTCTGCCCAACATATTCCTCCGGAGTTTCCACGTAGCGCACATCGATCTGGCTGACCGGGCAAAAGGCCCGCTGCTGGAGCAGACGGATATGGAAGCCGCCCTTGCAGGTGGACTGAACTTTCCCCTCCACCGGGATCTGGCCGGCATGGGCCTCCTGGAGCATCTGCAGGCCACCGGCACCGCTCAACGCCCGGGAAAGCCTGATTTCGCCTTCTTCACGGCCGACCACGAAAAGCTCCAGCGTATCGCCGACCTCACAGGTCAGGTTGCCGTTCTCGTCCAGCAGTTCGGCACGTTCCACCGCCCCATCGATTTTGGTTCCCGTATCGACGAAAACCGCATCCTTACCGATGGCAATGACCCGCACCGGCACTTTATCCCCGACCTGCAGGGCGTCGACGGGTTGACCTTCATAGGCTTCCAGAAGTTCGGCAAAGCTGGGTTCTTCTTCCGGGACATGCTTATCGTCTTCGTCTGTCATGGTGGTCATTTGCTCCTGGTTGTTTCGGCAAGGTGGCCTTCGTTAGGAATCCTGCCTCATGAGCGCCCAAATTGCTGGCAACACGACCCCGTCGGCGATTCTTGGCAACGATACCCATCTTAAACTTGCCATCGGGCGCGCAATTCATATTTTAGCGGTGAAAATTATTTCGCAACCATCGTGCACAACGGAGGAAATCAACGAAATGGGCAATCAATTTAAAACCGCTATGCTTCTGGCCGCTCTGACGGCCTTTATCCTTTTGGTCGGCCGAATGCTCGGCGGTCAGCAAGGGATGATCATTGCCTTTGTGCTGGCGGGCGGCATGAACTTTTTCAGCTACTGGTATTCGGATCGTGTGGTGCTCGCCATGTATCGTGCCCGGGAAGTCGATGGCTCCCAGGCTCCGGAACTGCACGCCATGGTGCAGCGTCTGAGCCGTAATGCAGGCCTGCCGATGCCCCGGGTCTACATCATCCCCCAGGAAACGCCCAATGCCTTTGCCACCGGTCGCAACCCCGAGCACGCCGTTGTGGCGGTGACCGAAGGGCTGATGCAGTTGATGGCGCCGGAAGAAATCGAGGGCGTCCTGGCCCACGAACTGGGTCACATCAAAAACCGCGACATCCTGATCGGTACGGTGGCAGCCACCATGGCCGGGGCCGTCATGATGATGGCCTCCATGGCCCGTTGGGCCGCGATCTTCGGTGGCGGGCGCAGCGATGACGACGAGGGCGGTATGGGCATCATTGGTTTGATCGTGATGTCACTGCTGGCCCCGTTTGCGGCCATGATCATTCAGATGGCTATTTCCCGTTCGCGGGAATATCTGGCCGATGCCACCGGAGCGGCCATCGCCGGTCGCCCCGACGGTCTGGCCGCTGCCCTTGAAAAGCTTGGCGCTTACAGTCAGCGACGCCCGATGAAGGCCAATCCTTCAACGGCCCACATGTTTATCGTCAACCCGCTCGCCGGACGCAGCTTTCAACGGTTTTTCTCCACCCACCCACCGATCGAAGAGCGCGTCTCCCGCCTGCGCGGCGTCTCGCCCGCGGCCCCGCCTCCCTCATCCCCAGGCCCCTCGGGGCCCATGGAGAGCGGCAAAGCCTTCTGGGACCGGTTGTCCAATCGTTAGGCCACATGTGCCTGGCCAAACGATTTTCCCTGCACCGGCCGCCCGGGGAGACTTCGGGCGGCCGGCGCCGATGAGCCGCTGGACCCCGACCCCATGTGCCGGTGGTTCAGGCTTGGCGAACGAATCGTCCCCTTTCACTGTGCGTGGTCTCTAAAAATGGACCGTTTAGCGGCGCGCATCAGGGGCAACCGCCATCTTCCAGCTCGGGCGCAGACAGAATCCCGGCCGCAACGTGAATCCCATGCGATCCCCCCCCTCGGCAAACCTGGCAGCGTTCCTGACGACACTGCTGGCAGGTATAGCAATCCGGGCAGGGATGTTGGCGCGCCCGGGGCGTCTCCTCGGGGACGAACACCTTACCTTCGATACCGGGATGGGATCTAAAGGGCATGGTTCCATCGTCATGAGCATTGACGGCTTCCGCCGTTGTCAGATTCGTTCGGCACAGTCATGATTGCTGAAGCGTTTGAAGACCACCTGCAACGGGTCGATGGTCAGATAGCCGTCAGGATCTGCGGCGGAGGCCGACGCCTTCAGCGGAACCACCGCCTCGCTGAAGAACGCGCTCAGCATGGCATTCAGCTTTTCGCGCAAACGCGCATAGGAATAATGCCGCGCGGCAATAGCATAATTGGTATCGACCATCTGCCGACGACGATCCTCGGAAGAAAGAATCTCCCGCACGAACTGAACCGTCCTTTGGGAAAGGTAGCCATCCATGGCCACCAGATCAAATCCCAGGGGTTCGATATCGCGGACAAAGGTGGCATAGCGGTTGACCAGCAAGGGCTTGCGAAAATAGATGGCCTCCAGAAAAGCGTTGCCAAAGCCCTCGTAAAGGCTGGGATAGGTGATGAAATCGGCATGCGGGTAGACATCCCAGAGGGTGTGGGCGGCCGTCGAGGGCTCACCGGCATACCAGGGATCGGACAGGCGTGAGGTGACCAGGCGCAGATCGACCTCATGTTCACAGGCATAGGCTTTGAGCCATTCGGCGTAGGCGAAACCCTCGTCGCCGGCTTCGTGCGAGATGACCAGTTTGCAACGCGGATCGTCGAGGGCTTTGACCAGTTCGATGGCGTATTCGATGCCTTTACGGCGCACGATTCGGGTAGGCTGCAGGATCATGATGTCATCAGGGCCCAGATCGATGGATTCCCGGAAGCGACGGGTGCCGGCCTCGTCAATGCGGGGCCGGGTTTGGAAATCGAGCACATTGGGCACGATCACGGAAGCAATCCCGGTGCGCAGGGCCAGTTGCTCCCGGGCCTCGGAATTGATGACCGCATGCTGGATGTTGGGCAGGTTGGGCGGGAAAGCCATCCGCAAATAGTCGTTGACCGCGTTGACCGAAAAGCGGACACGCTCCCAGTAGAAATCGTGATGATGACAAATCGTCGGGATCTGGGTCTCCGCGATGGTTTCCGTCAGGGCCAGTCCCAAAGGGATATGCATGGGAATGGTCAAGGCATTCTGAACGACCAAGAGGTGAATATCAAACTGCCGGATGAAGGCATGCAGATGTTCCTTGAGATAGGCGCGCTGATCGTGAATCGCCTGGGTAACGGATGGCCGGCGATCCTTGCGGCCCACCACTTCATGATTGATCCAGTCGTTGACCGAATCCTGGAAATGGGCCTCTTTGACCAGATAGCGACTTCCGTTGCCCCGGTCCAGATCGCCCGCGAACCAAAAGCAGCGATGTCCGTTTTGCTGGAAAACTTCCGCCCACTTGCTGGATTCAAGGGTAACACCATCTGTACCGGCAAACCGTGTGGATACAAAACCGACATTCAAGTGCATCGCCGCTCCGTCTATCCTGCGTCAGAATTCTTCATGCATGCATCGCGGTTTGATCCGCCTTCCGGAAAATCCAAGGGGTGAAAATAAGACGTGAAGCGGGCTTGACAAGCGGGGTCTGGTAAGCTGAAGCGGCACTCGGGCCGAGCGGGTTCAGGTGGCGGGAAATGGGCTGACAGAAAAAGGCGGACACCAGACTTGGCGATCCGGGGTACTCCGGGGTGTCTCCCGGCCAAAGCCATCCATCGCCACAAAAACCGTCTATCGGGTCACTCATAGACTGCTAAGGCCTCGTGCCATGTGATCATGAAACGTCCATTGGTTGCATGTCTAAGTGCGCGACTACACGATGAAGTGGTTCTTGTCAAGGAAAACATCAACATATTGTGCTTGCAGGGGTGCGCCAGGCTTATCGTGCCGGGTCTCGCCGGTGTCGCCGCCACCCCAGGATCATATCGCCGATGAGGATACATTCGAGACCGAAGGGAAGGTAGCCGGCATAGCCCAGCAGGGGCATCTCGAAAAGGCGAAAGCGATCGACAAAAGGCACACTATACGACCAGCGCGCCAGGCTGTGGAAATTCCACAGCTCCCAGAACAAGCCGCAAAACAAACCGGCCAGCGCCGCCGCAACCACAGTTGCCCATTCCCCTCGCCGGGCACTGTCGATCAGGGGGCAGGATCCGCTCAGCATTTGCGCGGCAAGCACGATGGCCGGGGGAGAGAGCCAGAGAAACGGGAAGCCGAAGTTCGGCGCCCCCCCGGCCAGGACAAGCCCCATGCCGGACACCGCCAGGGCCCCGCGGGCAGCCATGGGGGATGTGTAGCGGGCCGGCAGGCGTTTGCCGCGCAGGATGCCCCCAAGCCAGGGAAACGACAAAAGCCACTGCCTGACCGACAAGACCGCCGGCAGAACGGTGGCGAACGACAGCGTGGCCAGCAGAAAATAGGTCATGGGCGGGTAGTCGGCCCCGGTATAATACCAGTTTTGCACAAAACGGTTGAGGTATTCAAATACCCACCAGAAACCGGCACTGGCCGGAAAAAGGCTCAGGAAGCCGAGGGGATGGGCGGTCATCAGGCAGGTCCCGGAGCGGCGAAGAGTATCGCCGTTGACGACCAGGATAAAGGCCCCCCAGAGCATGGGAAACGTATGCGGTTGAAGGGCGGTAAACCAGGGAAAACGCGTCCAGGCCAAAAACCAGGCCGCGGCGACCAGAACAAGGCCGCCCCAGCCCCACCAGGGCAACGAGCGCCGGGATGTCGCCTGGCGCGCCCCGGCCGTGGGGCGCTGTGCCAGACTTTTGATCGGCGGCCATATGCAGATCAAAACAAAGACGCTGATCAGGATGAAAGCGCTCCAGGAAAAAGGGGCGTGGGCAATGAAACGCGACCGTGGGGGGAACTCAAGGTAAGGGGCAAGGGATCCGCCGCCCAAAAGCACTCCGGCCGGGGGAAGGCCGATCAGCATGATCACCATTGCCGCCCAACGGCCCGGGTGCATACCCACCCCTTTCATGGTCTCAAACGGCCCACCGAGGGACCATGGCATCGGCTTTCCCAACGGTGCCCTTAAACGCCCGCCATCGGGGCGCAGGTTCATCTTCTCCGGATCACCACCCTTCCCGCAGACGGACGGCGTCCTTAGGCCAGGAGATCCGCCGGTATTTCACAAACATCCGAGCTGCCTTTGCGCAACTCCACGAAATGGGCCGATGCCAGGGCCGCCACCGAGCCGTCGGCGGCCGAAATCACGATTTGGCGATAATTTTTCTGCCGCAAATCACCGATGGCATAAATGCCGTTGATGGCGGTCTCACAGTTTTCATTGGTCATCACATACCCGTCGGCGTTCATTTTGATGCCGGCCGGCACGATCTGATTGTTGGGCTCAAAACCGATAAAGATGAATACCCCGTCAAGGTCCAGTTTTCGCTGCTGCGCGGTGAGGGTATCTTCCAGACGAACCCCCACCACGCCGGTCTCATCAGCCAGAATTTCGGTAAGGATCGTGTTCCACAGGATTTCGATCTTGCAATCGCTCATCACGCGCTTCTGCAATATTTTGCTAGCACGCAACTCGTCCCGCCGATGGGCAATGTAGACCTTTTTGGCCAGCTTAGCCAGATAAAGGGCCTCTTCGGTCGCCGTGTCACCGCCGCCTACGACAATAACGGTTTTATCGCGGAAGAAAAACCCGTCGCATACCGCGCAGTAGGAAACCCCTTTGCCGTAGTAATCATCCTCGCCGGGGATACCCAGTTTGCGCGGACTGCCCCCGGCAGCCATGATCACCGCATGGGTCTGCAGGACCTGGCCGTCATCCAAGTGCACACGGTGCAGGTTCAAGCCGGGTTCGATCTCGACAACCTCCTGGTTGCGCATCTCCAAGCCGTAGGACTCGGCATGCTGAACAAATTTCATGGACAACTCGGCACCGCTGGCGTGTTCAAAACCGGGGTAGTTTTCCACCTCGTCGGACATGGTGACCTGTCCGCCGGCCACGCCCTTTTCGATCAGGACCGTCTTAAGGGCCGCCCGCATGGCATAAATGCCGGCCGAAAGGCCGCCCGGTCCCCCCCCGACAATGATCAAATCATAGCTCTGCTCGTTTGACATACGCCTCCTCCTGCGGTTCGAAGTACAGTTCTTGGTCACCCACGACGACGGCCGCAGCGATCGACACGCGTGCTCCTCGATCAGGCCGTATAAACCGTCCGGGATGCACAGGTCGCGGCATGATCGCCCATGGCCTGCCAAAGCGCCTGGGTGCGCCGGCCGGGACGACCGTCGCCGATCTGGTGCTCGTCCACCTGGACCACCGGCACGACACCCTTGTTGGTGCCGGTCAAAAAAATTTCATCTGCCCGAAGGAGTTCCTTCAGGGACAAGTCGCGCACATCGATTTGAAAGCGCTTTTGGGCCAGTTCCAGAATGAATCCACGCGTAATGCCGGCCAGGATACGGCGTCCCGGCGTAACCAGCATATCCCCGCTAAACATGAAAATATTGCTGGTGGTGCCCTCATAGACCAATCCGCCGCGGTCGACATAGACGGATTCCACAGCCCCCCGGGCCTGGGCTTCTTTAAGCGCGAGCGTGGCGGAGAGATAGTTGATGCTCTTGGCCCCCGGCAGAACGCGACGGTTCCGCATGGTGATAACCTTGACACCGTGCACATACCATTCTTCCGGTTGGCGGGGCATTTCCGACACGAGCACCAGGAGACGCGGCCGCCCCTGGGGGGTCATGAAATCGGTGCTGGACCCCCCGGTGACGATGATTCGAATGTTGGATTCCGAATCGGTCTTGCCCGGGTTGCGCCGCAGGGTTTCCAGAACGATCCGGGCCAGTTCTTCGTTGGCCCAGGGCAGCAACAATCCCATTTTGTGCACCGAGTGTTGCAGCCGCTCGAGGTGCTCGTCCAGCGCAAAGGGATGGCCGTTGTAAGTGCGCAGCAGTTCAAAGGCGCCCAATCCCCTCAGGATCGCCAGATCGTCAACCGGAATGACCGCCCGGTCAGCGGGAAAGAATTCACCATCGACGTAATAGATATGCATATCTCTCGTCTGCCCTATCTTGTGCGCTCATCCCAAGGCTGCCTGCTGGGGTGCCGGAATCCACCGCTCTGTTGCCGTCCGCCTCCCATACCAGGAAGCCTGAGGCTTTGCAATTGCCGTCTCAAGGGCCCCGGCATGGTGCTCAATGCTTCGTTATGGTAGGGAATCATCATTGGTTGTCAATTGGTGGCGACGGTACCTGCCGGCCGCCGCTGGTCACCTGCTATCCATAAAGGAGTGTGCCCATGTCCGCCCCCCCGTTCTATCATGTAGAGAAGACACCGCCCATCGCCTGGGTGTACCTCGACCGGCCGGAGAAGAAAAATGCCATGAATCCCCCGGCCTGGCGCGAAGCACCGCCCCTGTTCGAGGCTCTCGATCAGGACACTGAAATCCGGGTCGTCATTCTGACCGGCCGCGGCGCCTGTTTCTCGGTCGGTATCGACCTGGTGGAGATGGCCGGCGAACTGCCTGAAATCATGTCCCAGGATCAGACCGGGAGCGTAAAATGGCGCCTGCTTAAGAAAATCGGCACCCTTCAGGATACCATGTCCTGCATCGCACGTTGTCGCAAACCCGTCATCGCTGCGATTCACGGCCATTGCCTGGGTGCCGGCCTGGACATGGTCACGGCCTGCGATGTCCGCCTGTGCACCCGTGACGCCCTTTTTTCGCTCAAGGAGGCCGCGGTCGGATTTGTGGCCGACGTGGGGGTTTTACAGCGCATCCCCCTGATCGTAGGTCAGGGCATCGCCCGGGAGCTGGCCTATACGGCCAAAACCATCGACGCGCGCCGCGCCCGGGAAATCCTTCTGGTCAACGCGGTATTTGACGATCAGGCGGCCCTGCTGGCCGGGGCCGAAGCCATGGCGCGTGAAATTACCGCCAATGCACCCCTGGCCGTCGAGGCCACGAAAGATGCTCTGAATCATGGCATCGGTAAAAGTGTCGAAGAGGGGCTGCGCTATGTGGCTTCCCTGAGCACCAATATTGTGCCCTCCCACGACCTGATGGAAGCTTTCACGGCCTTCATGGAAAAACGCCCGCCCAAATTCAGGGGCAATTGAACACGACCTTTGTTTCGGGAAAACCGTCTACCATTTCCAGAGCACGGGGTTGTCGTCCAGCTGATCGGTGACCTGCCGCCCGATACGGTCCATCTCCGCCAGATCTTCTGGAGTCAAAGATACAGCGCCGGCCGCGGCGTTCTCATGGGCCTGGCGTGGGTTTCGGGCTCCGGCAATGGCGCATACCCCGGGTTGGGCAATGACCCAGGCCAGAGCCAGCTGGCCAAGCGTAAGATTGTTGCCCTCGGCCAGCGGCCTGAGGTCCGCTAAAGCCTGCTGGACCGGCTTGGCGAGCGGTCTTTTCAAGAGGCGGTTGGCACGCCGATGGTCTCCCGGTTTAAACTGATGCTCTGGCCCGAACCGGCCGGCCAGAATTCCCTGGGCCATCGGTGAATAGGCCAGCACCGAAAGACCGCGTTCCAGGCACAGCGGCATGGCGTCCGCTTCCACCTGACGCCAGAATAGCGAGTAGGGCGGCTGAAGGCTTTCTATGGCGCCAAAGGCGATTGCCTCTGCAAGCTGTTTGCGAGAAAAATTGGATACCCCGATTGCGCGGATTTTCCCCTGGCGTTTTAAAACCTTCAGGGCCCGCATGGTCTCCTCGATTGGCACCAGCGGACTGCCGAATGCGCCGGACGGCCAGTGAATCTGGTATAAATCGATATAGTCTGTTGCCAGGTTCTTGAGGGATCGCTCACAGGCAGCAATCACCTGATCGTATCGAAGCTGGTCGGCGAAGACTTTGGTGGCGATCACCACCTGCGGGCGACGGGCACCCACCGCGCGTCCGACCACTTTTTCGGAGTGCCCGTTGCCATAGACGGCCGCTGTATCGATTGTGTTGACACCGGCATCGAGTGCGGCCTGGATGGCCCGTGTGGTCTCGGCATCGTCGATGTCAGCCCACATGTCGCGCCCCGCCTGCCATGTGCCCATTATGATGGGAGAAATTTTGATATCCGTCCGTCCTAAAGTGCGAAGTTTCATGCCCGCCCTCATTTTGCGATTGACGATATTAATATTTTATTAATAAATTAGAGAAGTTCAAGCCGGACACGCGCTCGTCTTGGAAACGGGACCAACCGCGCAGCCCCCTCCCAACCGATCGGCGACATAACATGCCCGGGCACACGCCTAAAACGAAGGCCCACATCGCTGCGGTGGCACTGCGATCGGAAAGCCCCCGCGTTCGAACGTTTTTTTGGATATGGCTTGTGGCGCTTACCTTATGGGGGTCCATCCCTACGACGGGTGCGTCAGCTGGAACGCTTTGCCCTTTATTACCCAATGACTCAGGAA